>JBDSBN010000296.1:0-9176 GCA_039921585.1 Ginsengibacter sp.
TACCACAGCCTTCAAATGTTTTGTTTTGAATATCACCATTCATTTTTACCTGAACCTCTATTTTGTAATCGTTTCTTGCTCCTGACATCGAATTAATACAAATTTGTCTATATAATTGAATCGTCAAACTTCCTTCAGCAGATTCTGCGTAATACCGGGTAATGTTGGGATCCAATGATGCTTCTTCTTTGGGTGCCGGAGTAATGAGTTCGGTTCCATCCATTGTCTTAAAATAAATGGAAGAATCGAATTTTATTTTGAGCGACCAAAATGGTTCATTTCCGGATGCGAGGAAGTCGATTCCGTCAAACATTTGATGATTCAAATAGGAGGCAGTTTCTGTCGGTTCTGATTTTTTCAGACGGTACATTTCTTTCCCGTTTTCATCTCGGGCAATTAAATCCTTGCCATCATAAAAGAAGATTTTATCGGAATTGTTTATGGTTAATTTAAGTACACTATCTGCAGATAAAACCCAGATACCTGATTCCAGTAATTCGTGCTCAAATTTACCGACATGCTCTTCTATTTCTTCGAATATTCCATCAGGTATTATGGTAAGCGCGTATTGTATTTCTTTGCAATCCGCACAAGGTAGAATCCCTTTCCATGTGGAAACAAGCTGTTTGTTTAGTGCTTCGGAAGCAGGTTTATAACCGCTGTTGCTTTGGGTGTTAATGCAACTGGAAAAAACCAGTATTAAAAATATGGTTAGAAGTCTGCTCATGAAAAATCTGATTTTAATTGATGTTGAGATGTACTTATTGAAACTAAGTTAAATACACATCTGGATTTCTGTAAAACTCGGTTTTATTTTCTTCCTCTCTTTCTTTTTCCAGAACTGGAGTCCATTTTTACAATTTTTGGAGAAAATTTTCCCACAACTTCTATCAGAGATTCTTGAGATTGCATTACCTGATGGATATCTTTATAGGCAAAGGGGGCTTCATCCAGCCCGCCTCCGATGAGCGTAACTCCATGTTTTTTGAGTATGTCATTTAAACTTTCCCGTGTAATGGTTTTCAATGCGGCTGACCTGCTTAATTGTCGGCCGGCACCATGAGCGGCGGATGAAAGTGATGCAATTTCTCCTTTCCCTTTTACAATAAATCCCGGGGCGGTCATGGATCCGGGTATGATGCCTAAAACATTTTTTCCGGCCGGAGTAGCTCCTTTTCTGTGTACAATGACTTCTTTTCCATCATGTTTTTCTTTCCAGGCAAAATTGTGGTGGTTTTCAACCATTCGTATTGGCTCACGACCAAGTTGCCGGGCAATTTTAGCATGAATCATATGGTGATTGGCTGAGGCGTAATCTCCTGCCAGGTTCATGGCAAGCCAGTATTCAATTCCATCTTCTTCATCCAGATTGAGCCAGGCAAGATTTGCTGCCTCACCGGGTAATTTAATTTTTTCTTTGGCCAGCCTGGTATAATGATTTGCGATAGTAGCTCCTAATCCGCGGGAGCCGGAATGTGATAATAGTCCTACATATTTTCCCGGACTTACTTTTAATATGGGATCTTCTTCTTTAATATCCACAATTCCAAACTCTACAAAATGATTACCCGATCCGGAAGTGCCCAATTGATATGCAGCCCGATCTTTCAAAGACCGAAGCATTTCTATCTCATCAAATTCTTTTCTGTCCAGAATTTCGTGGTCTGTGAAGGATTCAAATTGTTTGCCCGTTCCAAAAAGAGTGGCCTCATTTAATTCTCTTGAATAAAAAGGAATTTTTTGGTCAAGCTCTATAGGGTTTATATCAAATATAGACAAACACATCCTGCAACCTATATCCACACCTACCCCGTAAGGAATGATGGCGTTTTGCGTAGCCAATACGCCACCAATGGGCAAACCATATCCCGGATGTGCATCCGGCATTAAAGCGCCTGATACGGCTATGGGTAATTTAGAGGCATTTTGAATTTGAAATAGTGCATCCTCCTCAATGTGTTCTTTTCCGAAAATCTGAAAGGGTACTCCGGTTTTATTCAAAGCAACTTCAGACCCATTCTCTGCTATTTCTGAAGGAGGTAACAGTTGTTTGGCTATAAATCCAAGCGTTTCATGCTCTTTGTAATTTTCAGGAGTAGTCAATATGTCTTTTAAAATATTCAGAGCATTTTCTTCTGTTTCAAATTTATAATATTTCTTCATTAGGTTTATGGCAATGCTTATTACCGGTCCTTCCGGATACCCGATAGCGCGCAATTGCTTACCTGTTAAGTTTAATTTCTTCATAGTGTTCATTACAATTATAGGTTTTTTCATTTACTGCTTCTTAAGAAATAAAGACTTCGTAAATGCTTACAACGTTTATTAGTATACGAATAAAACTTTAAGGGATCTTTTAATTTTTCTTTAAAAACGATAATAATTCAGGAGTTTTCTTCTGAATTATTATCAATATTAAACTTTAAATAACGAACTATTGTACCTGCATAAAGTACACAAAAGGGGAGGGATTAATTTTTCGTAGCGTTTTTAAAAGAACGTTTATTCGTTTCAGGTACGAAGGAGTATTGACTAAAACCAGTCAGGAGCAAAATTAAAATGTAGAAAGTAAATATGTATTCTTTTCGTTTATATTAAAATGACTGCATCCGTATTTATAAAATAAGCCGGGTATTTAGGTGTGTTTTTTCAGCCAAATAACTCTCCTTGCTTTACGGAAACAGGCAGGTTCTGAAATTCAAATCTTGCGGCTATTTGATAATTTTTATCTCCTTCAAGTCTCTTTAATAGTAGCATGCTGTCAGCTATAAAATGACCTGTAAACTGACGTTTACTAAATTCCTCCCATATTTGAGAATATTGGAGATCGGTTAATTTAATAGCAAGTGGGATATTAAATTCTGATGCAAAAAAGGGAGTCTGTTCCGGAGATCGCATAAGTTTTTTTGCACTCCTGATATCTTTCATCAACATCTGTAAAGGAACTTTAGAATCGATTTTCACGAATAATGTATGCTTGGGAAAAGTTCCATAATCTTTCAGCATCACTTTAAATGGGGGCATGGCCATGGATGCAATTTTAAAATGGTTAACCAGTTTTTCTTCCATCATCTGATAGGCATAAAAACGGGCGAGTCTTAATACAGGTTTCCTTCTAACTAAATACCCGGTATCATGTTTCTCCAAGATATCCCGCTTTATTCGCATGATTTTATCCTGCAAACTTTTGTGAGGATTCAGAATTAAGACATATTCTGCGGTTCTGTAACCCGGCATTTTTATAAGGGAATGATGATTCATAATAAAAAGTTTAGAAAATAAAAAATCAGGCACTATTTTATTTAGCATAAATTTACTAAAAAATATAGCAAAAGTCAACATTCTTAAAAAAATAATTAAGAATGTTGCTTAAGAAACTGAATGACATCCCGAATAAAAGAACTGATTTGGGATGGAATAATATTCCATAGAAGCATGAAGAAACCTGAAATCCTGTCAATAATAATTATATGAAAATCGTGCCATTATCAATTTCCGGGGAGGATAAATTGTCAAAATCTGAAAGGTGCTGCGAAGGAGAAACGGGGAATATCGAGAAGATTCCTGCCCCAAATGAAATAAACAAATTACTGAATCTCAACCCTGGTATTTATCTGATGAAAATAAGTACCCCTTTAATGGAACAATACGGAGTAGCCGAAAATGACCTGATCATAGTGGATCCGGAAGAAAATGTCTTAACCGGTAAAATGGTGGTGGTTAAAATGGATGGTGCCCTAATGATTCGCTTATATCAACGCTTAAAAAGCGGTGTGCTGCTCTATGGTGATTCCACAAAAATAGCACCTCTGAAAATTGACTCAGATTACCATAGACTAGAAATAATCGGTGTGGTTATTTATGTCATCAAACAGATTTAGAGTACAAACGCATTGATTTATTTACCTTTTAAACGATATTTTTTATTCACTTTCGGGCTGTTAAAATATTTATCGAGGTCATCATTATCTGTATCATCTTCAATCACCGGAACATCTATTAATTGGGTCTGAATCTGTTTTAATTCATCTTTTAATTTGGTTGTTTTCTTAACGATATCCGGATCTTTTTCTCCAATTAGTAAATTGTCATTTAATAAATACTGTAATCTTTTAATGCTGTTTCTTACCAGCGAAGCTGAATTTTGCTCGTAGTTTTTATTAGGTGCCACTGCTTCTTTAACCGGCACCAAAGCTACTCCTACACTAGGCAATATTTTACCGGTCGTTTTTCCTCCATCCCCGGGAAGGCTGGAAAAAATAGTACCTCCGAGAGCTGTAGAAGCAGAAGTTAGTTCCAGTGCAGTACGTGTACTCCTTGTGGTTTTAATTTTTTTATCTAATATTCTAAAGGTGCTTTTTAACTGCATAATATATCTTTCTATATTATGGTTGATTACCTCAAATTCCATCAATCTTTGTGGGTAATTGATTGCATCCCGGACCACAATATTTACTGTGGCTGTATCCCGGTTAAAAAATTTATCGACTCCTATAAATTTAATAACGAGTGTTTTTTCTTTTAGCTTTTCTGCTTCTTTAATAAAATCATATGGTGCCACCCAGGTAAAAACGTCCCCGCAGGTATTTACCGGCGTAGTGGATCGGATTGGATAATTACTAAAAAAGGTCATGGATTCGATCGGGAAACTTCCCATTTCACATTGCAATCTAAAATTGAGCGTATCCCCTTCGTCCATGGCAAAATTACTGGCTACAGTTGGTTTTATCCTGGAAGGGATGATATCTGTATTGTAAAAAAGTAAGGTGAATGTCGTATCTACTTTATCATTCCCATCATTCAGATTTTGAGC
Organism: Ginsengibacter sp.; assembly: GCA_039921585.1. Taxonomy (GTDB): domain Bacteria; phylum Bacteroidota; class Bacteroidia; order Chitinophagales; family Chitinophagaceae; genus Ginsengibacter. Next base: position 4,814 of record JBDSBN010000296.1, read on the forward strand.
GCCTAGTCTTACTTTATATTCGTAGTCGTATTTTAGTTTTCCGGATAAAAAGAATGATTTTTCAGCCTTGAAGCGCAATCGCCCATTATCCTTATCGATTCTTAATCCAACCGGTGAATTCTTTAAATACCAGTAATATTGATCAGGGTCTTTGTTTAGAACAAAATGGTAATCTAATGTGGAATCAACGTGCAACGTAAAATAAGGTGTAAAATTTCGAATCCGTAAAACAGTGTCTGCCGGTTTTAAGAAAACAGTGTCCGGGGTTTGAATGACAACCGTATCTATTTTTTCAATAATTGTAGTGTCTTCAATTACCTGGCTTTTCGAAACCACAGAAAAGAAAACTCCTAAAAGAAGCATCATTAATTTCTCCAGCTTAAATTGTATACCCATAAAGCAAAAATATAAAACTCCTGATGTTAATCACCAAAAGCATCTTATGATTAGTTAAATATCAGAAAATAAGAAATTAAAAAGTGAAATCTAAATGATTCAATTTTTTTAACGAAAGTATTCATTAAAATTTAATTAAAAAGAGCAATCAAAATGAATACCTATTTTTCAATAAGGAAAAGAATTCATTAATTACCAGAATATTAAACACATTGTTTTCGTCATAGAATTGACTTCAGAAATGAATTTGTAGGCTTATTGACTTATTTTTGGGTAAATTAATTTATGAATCAAACAATATTTGCTAAAGAACTCACCAAGGCTTACGGAAAAAGGGTTGTGAATAACAAAGTGTCTTTTCAAGTATCACAGGGTGAAATTGTTGGATTACTCGGACCCAATGGAGCAGGTAAGACCACTTCTTTCTACCAGGTGGTCGGATTGGTAAAACCTGATGATGGAAACGTTTTTTTGAACGATATCAATATTTCCAAACTGCCCATGTATAAAAGAGCGAAAATGGGACTTGGATATTTACCTCAGGAGGCCAGTATCTTTAGAAAGTTGACAGTAGCTGATAATATATCTGCTGTATTGGAAATGACAAAACTCACAAAAAGTCAGCAAAAGGAAAAACTGGAATCACTCATCAGCGAATTTAACCTGGATCATGTGCGTAATAGTAATGGCGATGTATTAAGTGGCGGAGAAAGAAGAAGAACTGAAATTGCAAGAGCTCTTGCAGTGGATCCCAAATTTATTTTATTAGATGAGCCTTTTGCAGGGATAGATCCGATTGCCGTAGAGGATATTCAAAGTATTGTGACGAAATTGAAATATAAAAATATCGGCATTTTAATTACAGATCATAACGTAAATGAAACCTTGTCTATTTGCGATAGGGCCTATTTGTTGATCGAAGGGAAAATTTTTAAGGAAGGAACGGCTGAGGAACTGGCTCAGGATGAACAGGTGAAGAGATTGTACCTGGGTAGAAACTTTGAATTGAAACGAAAAGACTATTTACATTTGGATTCAATGAAATAGAGCTATGAATGGACAGAATATCTCTCAGCTAATAATAAGTAGTATTTATAATGCATTTGTAGTAACATTGAAAAAATTCCCGGGCAGTATGAATCAATCATTCAAAAAACATCGAAATAGTTGAAAGTTATTTCTCCCATCATATCACGTTTGGCCCGATTAAGATTTTGGGGTGTTCAGAACTGGATTAAATATCCGGTGTCTGCACAAAGAAATGTATTGCAACATCTTGTCACCCAGGCTCAATACACAGAGTTTGGAAGAAAATATGGATTCTCGAAATTATTTACTGTAAAGGATTTTAAGGAAAAAGTTCCGATTCATGAATATGATGATTTAAAGCCTTACATAGATCGAATGATGGCGGGAGAGGAAAACATATTATGGAATACGCCTATTAACTGGTTTGCAAAAAGCAGCGGTACCACTTCTGATAAAAGTAAATATATACCCATCAGTGAAGAGACGTTGAAGGAGGTTCACTTTAAAGCCTCCAAGGATTTGCTGACAAATTATTACAATAATTTTCCTGAAAGCGAATTACTTTCCGGTAAAGGACTTGTAGTAGGTGGAAGTCATCAGGTAAACAATCTTGCAGAAGATATTCAGTATGGAGATCTGAGTGCTGTTTTAATGCAGAATACACCCTTCTGGGGTCAGTGGATCCGTACTCCGGAATTAAGTATTGCCCTGATGGATGAATGGGAGTCCAAGATTGAAAAACTTGCTCAGAATACAATTAATGAAAATGTAACCTCCATTGCGGGAGTACCTACCTGGACAATAATATTAATCAAAAGGATTTTGGAAATTACGGGCAAAAAAAACTTGAAGGAAGTTTGGCCAAATCTGGAATTGTACATGCACGGCGGAGTATCCTTTACCCCCTATCGGAAACAGGTAGAAAATTTGATTGGAGATACGATCAATTATCTTGAAATATATAATGCGAGCGAAGGTTTTTTTGCTGCGCAAAATACACCTGATGATGAAGGGCTTCTACTTTTTACAGACCATGGTATTTTTTATGAATTTCTTCCCATAGATCAATACAAAAAACTCAATCCAAAAACAATTGGTTTAAAAGAAGTGGAGCTTTTTAAAAATTATGCGCTTGTCATTAGTAATAATGGCGGTTTGTGGCGGTACCTGATTGGAGATACCATTCAGTTTACTTCTATTCGTCCGTTTAAAATAAAGGTAACCGGAAGGCTCAAGCATTTTATCAATGCTTTCGGTGAGGAGATTATCATCGACAATACAGATTCTGCAATTGCTACTGCCTGTGCAAAAACAGAAGCTATTGTAAGCGATTACACTGCTGCACCTTTATATTTTTCTGAAAATGAAAATGGAACTCATGAATGGCTCATTGAGTTTGACAGGAAACCGGAAGACCTGGAACTATTTATACTTACTCTGGATAATGCTCTAAAAGCATTAAACAGCGATTACGAAGCAAAAAGGCATAAAAATATTGCCCTCAGAATGCCCGTCATGCATGTGCTGGAAAAGGGGTCCTTTAATAAATGGCTTAAGGTTAAGGGGAAATTAGGAGGACAACATAAAATTCCAAGATTAAGTAATGACCGTAAAATGCTGGAAGAAATTCTGGCTTTAAATAAGAATCAGTTTGTTTCGGATTCTTAATGATAAACAGCAATTTATTTAGCTGGTAGAATGTTCGCTGTTATCGTTGCGTTGTTCTTCTTTTAAGAATTTTGCTTTTATCCAAAAAAATTCATAATATATTTTAAGTACCTGACTATTAAAGCATGTTCCTTTTAAAAAAAATAAAATCTTAAATATTCTATTTAACCTTTCTTTAACCCTGTAACAAATACTTTTGCCAACTTAATAAGACTCATGAAGAAATTTACTTTTTTAATAATTGGTTGTATGTTTTTTTCCTACGCTTTTGCTCAGGAAGCCACATCAACAACTTCAACAGATAAAAAAACGATTAAACTACCGAATCGTGCAGGCGACCATTTTTTGTTGCAGGTGTCCTATGATGGTTTGGCAGGAATGCCTGATAGTATAAGTAGCCATCAGCAAGGTTTGTCACGAGGATTTAGTGCATACTTCATGTTTGATAAGCCTTTCAAAGGTTCTCCTAAATATAGTATTGGTATTGGTGCAGGAATCAGTACCAGCAATATCACTTTCAAAAATATGAATGTGAATTTGAAATCTTCCAGTGACTTTTTACCTTTCACTCCGGTGGATTCTACCAGTCATTTTAAAAAGTACAAGTTAGCCACCAGCTACCTGGAAGTTCCATTAGAATTACGGTATACCGCTAATCCGGATAACGTAAACAAGAGCTTAAAAGCGGCCCTTGGAATAAAAGTAGGAACTCTTGTAAATGCTCATACAAAAGGTAAAACGCTTCAGGATAGGAATAACAATACGATTGGATCCTATACGGAAAAAATTTCGAATAAACGATATATTAACAGCACCAGATTTAGTGCTACCGCAAGAGTCGGTTACGGAATCGTTTCTCTATTTGGTACCTATCAATTAAACAGTCTTCTTAAAGAAGGTGTAGGTACTCCTGATATGAAATTGTATCAGGTGGGAATTACAATTAGTGGACTTTAATTTAATTTGGCATTTGGTGTTTAAAGTTTGAAGTTCAACTCGAAGCTTCAGCTCATTCCCAACATTTCTTGTACTTTTGCAATTAAATACATAAAAATTTGATTGAAAAAAAAGTAGATTATAGCGTTCCTATTAATGCTGTTCTGGTAGGATTGATTCAACAAGGTCAAACGGAAGAAACAGAAAAAGAATATCTGGAAGAGTTGGCTTTTCTGGCAGAAACTGCCGGTGCAGTAACCGTCAAAACCTTCATGCAAAAATTGGAGCATCCGGATAGTAAAACCTTTGTTGGAAAAGGAAAACTGGAGGAGAT
>JBDSBN010000297.1:0-5890 GCA_039921585.1 Ginsengibacter sp.
AGTAGGAAATAGCCGCCGGGATCATTGGCAAGGCAAATTTCAGCATGACTTTTAAACGCGTTTTATTAAAATATTTTGGATGAACCCAGTTTTTTAATAAAACCAATGCCACCAGGCTAAAAATGGCGGAACTGATAGTGAGTGCAGCAAAAACACCTGTGATGTGCCATTTGAGTACGATTACAAATAGTACAGTTAGCCCGACAGTAGTAAGGGTGTTTGATACCGCAAATATGACAGTGTTTACCGGACGCATGTGCAACCGAAACCAATTGATCAATACTCCAGGGAGAATATTGGTGATTAAAGCAAGTGCGGGTAGAATAAAATATATAGGTTTCCCTGTCTCTTTAAAAAACAGGTTATTCAATACAGTGCTTAGGGCAATGATTACAACTGCTACAGAAGTTGCCAGTAATAATTGGAACCAAATGTAAACCCCAAAAGTTTTCTTGTGATCACTCTCCTCTTTGGAATCAAAAAACCAACGGGCTACTGAATTATCCAGGCCGCTTACAATAAGAATCGTCAGGAGAAAAAAGGATGTATTGATTAAATTGATGATTCCATAATCTTCCGGCAAAAACAAACGGGTATAGATGGGAACCAAAAATATTCCAATCATTTTGGTAACTATTCCTGAAATGCCGTAAATGAGGGAATCACCTGTTAATTGTTTTAAATATTTAAGCATTTTGCCGTTTGTCCGGTTCCGTTTTATAAATAGATAATAAAAGTGAAGATACTTTTTCTACATCATGAAACTTTTCAGCAAACTTCCTGCTTTTTATTCCAATATCGTGTCGGAGTTGCGGATTCGTAATCAGTTTTATTAATTGTTCTTTTAAATTATCCGGGCTGGTATTCACAATCGGACATTCTTCAGAAAGTCCTGCCTCAAATACTTCCGGCATAATATAACACATTACAGGTTTGCCAAAACTCATTGCTTCCATCGCAGCCATTCCATAGCTGCCAACTATAATTTGATCTATAAAAATATCAGCAGTTTGCATAATTTCCAGAACCCTTTCTCTGCTCATATCATGCAGAAGCATAAAATCAAAATCATATTCTTTCTTAAGTTCTTCAACTATGGGAATAATCATATTACTGCCTTTGCCAACTTTTGCCGTTGGTGAATGAATTATTAAAGGCCTAATATTATTTTCTGCAGGATAGGCGGGTTTAAAATTATATACATCTACTCTTTGATTTAGCAAATGTGTTTGTTTAAATATCGACTTGTTTACAAAAAGGCTTAACTCAGGAGTTAGTAAAGGTATTGCTCCATGATTTGCAAAAAGATTCTGGTTTCTTTGAGAATAATCTTTGCTTTCAAGATTCGCATATTCATATCCGTTTTCAAAAGCAAACTTATAATAAGAATTTATAGATTTTAAGTAATCCGGATTTCTGATATCACTTCCCACCCATTCTACAAATATTTTTTTCCCTTTTTCAGAGGCATATTTTACATCCCTTGCATCGCTATAAAGCGGGGACCAGGTGTAATGAACTACATCAGCCCAGTCTATCCATTTTTTTACTGTTCTCTTTAAATTCAATTTATACCACAGCCACTTTAAAGGCTTACGCCTTACGCCGGCAATTACGATAATATTTTTTGAGCTTTGTTGGTATTTATGTGGTGATTGGGTAAGGCATTTTGCCTGAATGCCCTTAATTTTATTCAGGCTGTCAGCAGTGATGGCCGGCATTGAGGCAATATTTTGTGGCAGGAAAAGTATCTTCATTAAAGGCCTTTTATTTTATCATTGATCTCAATAAATTTTGAAAGCTCTTTTCCGGGATTCCCAACCCAGGTTTCCTTATTTGGAATATTTTTCGTGATTACTGCACCAATACCAACAGTAACATCTTCTCCAATAGTTAAGTTATCTTTTATAGTTGCACTTGGTGCTATCCAGCTATTTTTCCCAATGTTTACACTACCGCCCAGCATTGCGTTGGCAATGATTAATGCATTTTGTTCAATGACTACACCGTGGGCAATATGCACTAAATTGTCAATTTTTACATTCTCTTTTATTTGAGTTGATCCTAAGACTCCTCTATCTATTACTGTGCAATTTCCAATTTCAACTTTATCATCAATCACAACATTGCCAATATGGGGCATAAATTCGTATTCGCCCTCCTCATTTTTTTCATACCCAAATCCTAAATTTCCTATCACACAATTACATCCTATGACCACTTCATTCTTAATAATTGTATTCTCTTTAATTACTGAATTATGCCCGATAGAGGAATTATTCCCAATGGAGACACTTCTTTCTATCACAACATTTTCTCCGATGTATACATCCCTACCAATTATAGCAGAGGCATCAATTATAGCTGTTTTAGCAATATAAGGAGTCTGTTTTTTATAAAAATACCGAACCAATATTTTTTGAAACAGAGTTCTCGGATTAGTACAAATAAGATAGTTACAATTGGAATTAGCTATAGTTTCATCGAATGGTTCACAAATCAGAGTTCCGGAATTAATCTCTCTGATTAAATGATTATTTTTTTTGCTGATCCACATGAGGGCATTTGAATCAGAATTCCCAGTATCTAATTTTAGCAGCTTATCAATCTTTTCTTCTTCATTTCCAATAAGGTGAATGCCGTCTATTTCTTTAAGAATCTCTTTAATTTGTATCATTTCTCAGAGTAGTTTTATTCTAAAAGCATCTCCAAATGCACCTTCTGTTTCTACAAGTTGCTTTTGGGTTTGCTCAAAATTATTAATTAATGTTTTTTTCCAAACTGCTCTTGTATTCATGTTTTTTGGTTGAACCCACCACATCGGATGAATGAGGAGTTGTACTTTATTATAGATGGATTTCTTGAAAATATTGTAAGGATGTTCACTTCTCCAATTTTTATTTGAGTCGGAAACATAATGAATTCCTGCAAATAATTCCTTGTCATAGGTGTGAACAACATTGGTTAGTTTTATTTCATTCATCAAAACTCTTTCCGATGGCTGATGAAATGAAACAATATTGGTTTTGATTCCGAAATTTAATTCCAATATTTTCAACTCTTTTTCAATAAGTTCCTGTAAGGGAATATCATAATGGCATGAAAAATTTTCATCAAAATGTAGCGCGATATTATGATTAAGCTTAAGAATATTTTCTACAAATCGTTGGTTAGCTCTACTAAATAAATTGTAAACCGGTGAGCGCAGCATAAAAAAATAAGTAGCATTGATTCCAAGCTTACTCTCAACCTCCGCTACTTTAAGCGCCGCACTTACATCTGTATCAATGTCATGTCTTAAGTAGCAAACCTTTTTAGAAGTCTCCTTATTGACGTTCCTGAAATCCAGAAAATCATAATTAGATTTGAGGCCTTCAGAGAGCATTGTCTCATAGCCACTTAATGTAAAACTATTTTTCATTATTGTATTCTCCTTTTACAGTTATCCCATAAAAATCGGTGTGTTCATAGTTAATCTTTAACCCATTTTCCGTAAACCATTCTCTTACTTCTTCAATAGTATGGCGGGTACAATCCTGGGGGTGATACAAATCATAATTAATCACAGCATTATCTTCAAAATTATATTCATCATTCCAAAACATTTTTGCAAAAAAATGATAGATAAATCTTTGTAAATTATATTCACCAGCAGGTATTTGAAGCAATTCAACTTCCGGTATTTTTAATTTTACGTTCTGGTCTGTGAGTGCTTTACCAAGTTCTGTTATTTGCCTGCAATGTTTCATAGCGGTTTCATAATCCATTCCTGCGATTTTTTCCCTGACATAATCATCAACAAATTCTCTGGCAGGTGCCTTTTGCTTATAAACATAAATAGCGATTTCGCCACCTGGTTCCAGTATTTGTACAAGATTATCAAATCCCTTTCGGGCATTTCCGGTATGGTGCAATACCTCCTGGCAATAAATAAAATCGAATTTACCTAAATCATCCAGGTTGTCTAATAAGTTTTTCTTGTAAAATTTTACATTTTCATAAGCTGCTAAATTTTTTTCTGCAACATCAGCAGCGGTGAGGTCAATTCCAATAATCTCCGTTGTTTTAGAATCTGAGTAGGTTCTTAATAATGCCGTAACTCTGCCATTGCCACATCCGCCATCAAGAACTCTTTTTTTTGAACTAAGGAATTCCCGTAATTCTTCTCCATCTTTAAACCCGTTTCTTTCTGTAATCCATTTAAACGTTTCTGAATCCGGATTAAGTGTATTTTCAAAAGCCAGCCCGGTGTTTTTATGCCATTTATCGCTAAAGCTTTGTGCTGTATTCGTTTCTGCCATTATTATAATTTAAATAAAATCTTTAATGCCCTCTTTGAATTTAACCTGTGGTTTTACAAGTTTCTCACTCATATTGGTAATGCTGCCTATTAAATTTTTAGCTTCTTTTTCTTCTAAAATAAACTGTGGCTGTTTCTGAATCAGGTTTCCAATTACTTCCACTATTTCTTTCATTGTTAATAATTCAGGCCCCGCTATATTAATTTTATGACTGCCACTTAAATCTAAAGAGGCTTTAATTGCTTTAACTGCATCACTTACATGAGTAGGATTAATGGTTATTCCCGAAGCACCTTGTAAATGAAGATGTATCCCGTTTTGAATATTGTCTACCAATCTGGGAATTAACATGTCTTTCCTTTGCCCTTTTCCATAAACAAAGAACAGTCTTAATTGTATAACTTGTATTAAGGATGAATAATTATCCAAAATAATTTCACTGCATTGTTTTGTACCAAGATAAAAGCCCATTTCGCTTTTATAAATAATATCCGTTGATTCATCAAATTCAACATCAGAATTCCCATAAATACCAGCGGATGAAGCAAAAATAAAAGTTTTCACTCCTGTTTTATATGCAAAGTCTATCAGTTTTAATGTGCTCATTGTATTAACATTAAAAACATCAACGGCTTTGTTTGGAAAATCCCTAAAATCTTTACTCTGAGCAAGATGAATAATTGTATCCAAATCCTTTGGTAATAAATCGGTATCCCACTCTTTACTAAAATCTATTTGAATATTATTGTTACTATTCTTTTTGCTTGAAATAGTAATGACTTCATGTTCTTCATTTATTAAGGGCAACAAATGCGACCCAACTAATCCACCTGCGCCTGTCAATAATATCTTTCTCATTTTATTTTTTCATTATTTAAAAATAATCTACACCACCATTCAAAACACATAAAACTCCATAGCAACAACCGGTGATTAATATGATGATTACAATGTTCATCTATTATTTTTTTCACATAATCCTGATTGATAAATTGGGCACTGGCAATATTTTTCCCTAGAAGCAAATCCTTCACATATTGTGCATTTTCACCCCGGTACCAACTTTCATCAGGCGCACTAAATCCTTGTTTTTTTCTATTAACAATCCTTTCAGGCAAGATATCACTCATAGCTTCCCTCAATACATTTTTCCCATCAGTATATTGCTGGAAAATGTTCTTTTTGTTGCCCACGGTGTTCTCATCCAGGCGCTTCATGTTTTCCAGGTTGGCCAGCTTGTATTTTACGGGAATTTTTTGGGCAAAATCAACCAGGTCATTGTCTAAAAAAGGGAACCTTTCCTCCAGTCCATTTGCCATAGAAAGTTTATCTCCTACTAATAATAAACCCGGCAGAAAGGTTTTCATTTCAAAATATAAACTGTTCTCAATATGCTGCTCAGGAGTGTTGTATTGTAAGTTTTCATTGAAAGTGAATACCCGTTCAAATACTTTGCGAGGTTCGTCCAGTTTCATTTTGCTGTAAACCTCCGGTTGAAAAAGCTTTATTTTTTCTTCATCCTTTACCAGCCGCTGCCAAAAACCATAATAATTATTAAAGAATTCTTTTTTATAAAGCGATTGGAATAC
>JBDSBN010000298.1:0-18380 GCA_039921585.1 Ginsengibacter sp.
AAACATTTGAGTGACTCTTTTTGAATAGGCCCCGGTGTTTTAATAACTTTACAAAATGAGGCCCTACATTATGCTACTTTTATCAATTGCAGGGATATGTTCCTTTAAATCTGCATGGGCCCAGGGTGGGCCACCCATGCTTACGGACGATCCGGCCGTAGTAGGTTTTCATTCCTGGGAAATAAACTCATCCATCAATTCTACAATCACCAATAAAACACAATTAGCTGTTCCATATATAGATATTAATTACGGCGCATTCCGCAATTTTCATGTAAATATAGAAAGTGCATTTCTGCTTACATATAATAAACAGGGTCCATCATCCGGTGCTTTGGGAGATGTGATAGTTGCAGTAAAATATCATTTTTTAAAGGAGGGTGAAAGCATTATTTCAGCAGGAACATACCCCCGATTGACCTTAACCGGAGAAGAGAGAGGTTTTTTATTGCCCTTATCCCTGGAGAAAACGATTGGCCGGTTTATAATTGGCGAGGACTTCGGTATTTTCTTTGGGGAAAACAATAATCGAAGTTTACAAAATGGGATACTACTTGGATACAATGTTTCAGACAGGATACAGGTAATGGGAGAATATTTTGTAGAAATCGAATATAAGCCAGCGTTAGAAACAAGCGGATTTATGAACTATGGATTTACTATCAGGTTAAATAAAACATTTACCTTAATTGGCTCACTTGGTAAACAAATTCTCACACCTTCAAATGAAGAAAAAGTGCGTTTTATTTCTTTTCTGGGAGTTCGTAGTGATTTTTAGTGGGCCTCAAACCACCTCGCTTTCCTGCTAATACCAAATTGATCTTTATCTGCCGCATAAATATCGGAAGGATCGTGGTGGGTGCCCGTCGGTTTAGGGCCGGAGAAGAAATCCACATCTACCCGTCCTACCTGTCCGCTGCCAAACTCAATGTAGCAAGAGCCTGCGCCGGCATAATCTTCCTTGTTTTCCTGGCCTTTTAATGAGGCAATGATTGAAGCTGCAGCAATTTTTGCGGCGCCTTCTGCGAACACGCCGGCTTTGGGAGTGCCCACGCTGGTAACATCTCCAATGGCATATACATTCGGGAATTTGGTTAAAAAGTTCATTCTTTTAACGGGTATCCAACCTTCTTCCGTGAGGCCGCTTTGGATAACCACACTTGGAGCAACGTGTTTTGGTACACCGAGGAATAAATCGAAGGGTAATTCTGTTCCATCATCGAGGATTACTGCTTTGCGCGTTCCATCAAGTAAGGCGACTTTCCGTTCGTTGATAAAATGAATATTTCTTTCTTTAAATGCTTTTATCAATGCTTTGGAAGAATCGGGCGAGGGTGGAATAGGTGCGCTGAAAGGAATGATCAGGCTGATTGTACAATCATTTCGTATCCCCTTACGCGTTAGGTAATCATGCAGCAGCAAAGCACATTCGCTGGGTGCTGGCGGACATTTAAATGGTGTTCCACAAACGCCTACAATGGCATTGCCTTTTTTAAAATTTGGAATAGCATCCCTTAATTTTTCTGCACCGGCAAATGAGTAAAATTCATCACCATATTCAGGCAGGCCTGGAGTAGCGCTCATGTCGTAATCAGCGCCTAATGCAACAACCAATACATCGGCTACGTAAGATCCCGTTTTTGTTACAACTGATTTGGCGAGAGGGTCAATGGCAGTAATCGTTTCCTGTCGGAATTGCACCCCCGGCTTTACAAGATTGCTGTAAGAAATCTTCACTGAATCGGCTGACTTTTTTCCAAACAGAACATCTAGTTTTGAATAGCCAAAAAAGAATGAATCATTTTTATCTATTAACGTCAGATCAATTTGATCTCCTATTTTTTCAGAGAGAATTGTGGTCATTTCCAGACCGCCGAATCCGGCACCAAGTACTATTATGCGTTGTTTCATCTTTATTATTTTAAATAAACAAGTTTACAATGTACACGTGCAGTTTGTTTCAGTCTTATTCGAAATGATGATTCCCGGAATGCATGAAGCTTACTTTTAAGCAAATCCGAAAATTATGAAATCTCTAAATGTAAGAGGAATTTCCTTTGCCTAAGTAGGCTTATTCAAATGCCTTATGTAAAAATAAACTGTTTTATTCAATAAATATATTCTCATTGCGGCTGCACGCGTCGCAGCAGGAATTCATTTTCAATCAGCCGCGTATTTGAATTTTTTTAAACAAATAGATTTGCAAATGACCAGGTGCGTGTGTGTCCGGTGTTGTAATATTTAAGAAACTCCGGTGCAGATTGCCGCACCAGAGTTTAAGAGTCTAATAAAAAACATATTTAACTATCTTCTTCAAAAAATTGGGTATCTCGAAGTCAAGTGAACTACAAAATTTTAAATTTTTATTTTGCTAATATCCCGGGTAATTCTGCTTCAAAAAGTTTCGTAAATGCTTCTGCCGTCAGTATATGCCCTTGCTTCTGCGCATTATCGGCCACTTTATATCCCCATTCTGCAGCGGCCATTCTTTGTGTGGGCGTACCATGATGCGATGTGCTATTGACGCGACAGTCACCAATATTGAAAAATACCTGTAAGAATAATTTCACTCTTTTCCATTGCATGGTGGCGCCTCTTGCATGTGATAGAAAGTAGGCGGAATACGCATCAGCCATTAATTCAATCTTGCGGGTAGCTTCGGGAGTTTGTGATCCCGGAAATAAATTTAGCTGATATTGAATCTGATGCCCGTATTCATGAGCGAGTATTGCTTGTGGAGCTACATCTCCAAATCCGATTGCGGAATAGCCGGCTAATATACCATCACCCATGATAATTTTTGGTGGAAGAATGCCGATAGGTTGTGCATATTGGGCTGAGTTAGACGAAAATGCGTTAAACGTAAAGATGGGGTGGTTCCCATTTTGATATTGAGGGTAATATTGAAGAAGTTCGATCACCAAATCTGCGTAGTATTCTGCTTCTGCAGGAGACATACCATATAAAACACTATACGTTTTAATAAGCTTTCCTCTGTCCTGCATGATACCTCCATGCAAAGGAACCAATAGCAGGTTATCAGATTGGACGTTCCAAAAACGCTTCAGATCTTTAAAGGTTTTTGTCAGGATTTTTGTGTATTCCCCATTCATTCCAAAAGTTTGATTAGCTGACATGTTCTCAAAGAAATACGTGTAATTGATGGGTAAATCAATCATACCTGTATACATCATGTAGAAAATCAAATTTTGGTTCCAGTTTGAAAGAGTATTGTTCAACCAATGACTCAGCATTGTATTCTCATTACATGTGGATTCTGAAACGTTCAGGGCTTTTAGTACCCTGATTTTATACTGAGGATCTAATCCTGACATATAATCTGCAAAGTTCTTTTTGAGTTGAGGATGTTGATTGGTGGATTTTTTCAGATTGATGAGTTTTGCTTCAAAAGCAGCCGGTAATGAGGGAAAGGTTGCCTGTGTTTTTTGGGATCTGGATTTTTCCAATGCAACCTGGTTATAAGAAAGTTCTTTTTTACATCCTGTAATAGATAACAGAAAAAAAGGAATGAGTAAATAGAGGATTTGCGGGTTTATAAGTCTCCAATTATATTTGGCCGGAAAGAATTGCTTTAGCTGAACATGACCGATGAGTTGGTTGGGGTAGTGTTTTTTCATACTATCTATTTTTAGGTTAAGGAATGTTTCTTTTGAATAAATTTGAGATTGAAAAAGTTAGCTGTAACTAGTAATCCAATTATGAAATATTGCACCTGTAGGAGCAGATATCCATTTTACGGTTAAAAGAATTATAGGTAGGTCTTATGGGAGGATTGTTGGCGGAATAGTTCCGGTAAATTCTATTTCAGGACACACAAAACGCAGGCCCATATTGGCAATTGTTTTTGTAGCACCTTGTTCAAATAGTTCATTAATAATAAAAACGATTATTTAAACGCTAAAAAAGAATTTTTTCTAAAAAAAACAGTGATCATCATCTGGTAATTTCTCACCTAATTTGATCCTGAGGATTTGTTTGTGTAAATAACTCTACAAGAACGGTTCATGTAGCATTTGGCATTGTCTACATGAATGATGTATGGATTCCGTGAAGCTAAAATATAGCAATGTAGGAATGCTCATGCCCAATAAAAAGATATTTCTTTTGTTTGTTGAGTCCTTATTGACGGATCATTCCGAATGAAATAAATCATCCTCAATTATTTGGAATAATCGAAGGGTGAAGCCCTGATAGTAAGTCACAAAAATTTAAATAAGAATAAATTGCTTATTTAATAATAATAAAAAAGAGGACCTATGTTCAAAGGAAGACTCACTCTGTGAAGCCCGAAACTCGCCTCAATCATATAAATAGGGCATCGTAATTTCGAGTTCGCATCCATTTCCGGGTGAAGAAACAATATTCATATTCCCTGAATAAAATTCGAGACGGCTTCGAATGTTTTGTAATCCAATTCCATTGGCACTTTTTGAAGTATCAAAACCTATCCCATTATCAACAATTGAGAGAGAAAGATTTCCATTAATATCTTTCAGGATGATTTTAGCGTACTGCGCCATGGAGTGTTTACGGATATTATTCAGTTGTTCCTGAATGATTCTGTAGATAGTTAATTCTTTCTTGTTGTCAATTTTTATTTCATCGGAAATTTCGTATTCCAGATTAACATGAAATTCATTGGATATATTGTAATCATGAAGTATGTTTTCTAAAGCCTGCCGCAAGCTTGTATCGCCAAGAGTTGGTGTAGCCAGGGTTTTGGATAGTTTTCTTAATTCTTCTATTGCTTCATTGACGTATTCAAAACTACTTTCGAGGAGATTATCATTTAGCTCCTGATTGCTTTTCATGATGCTAAGGTACATTTTAACTGTAGCCAATATTTGATTGACATTATCATGTAATTCCTTCCCTAATTCATCCCGCTCCTTTTCCTGTGCCTTAATGGTTACTTCCGTTATAACTCTTTGTTGATTTAGTTTTTGTTCATATAATTTCCTTTCCAATGTTTTTCTTTCTGACTGATCTGTAATGGAGCCGATCATCCTGTAGGGATTTCCTTCTTCATCAAATAAAATGAAACCACGATCAAGAACATCTTTATATAATCCGCTTGTCGTTCGAAGTAAATATTCTTCCTGCCAGCTCCTGACCTTGTTTTCGAGGTGATAAAATAAAGAGTTTCTTACTCTGTCGACGTCTATTGGATGAATATGATCAAAAAAGAAGTTGAGTTGTAAATTCTCTGTGGGATATCCAAATAAATCCCTGGCATTATCGTTCATTTTGAAATTATCCTTCAAAATATTCCAGTCCCATAAAATATCGTTGGTAGCCTTGCTTACTATTTCATAAAGTTCATGACTTAGCTGCAAATTTTGGAGGGTTTTCTTTCGTTCAATGCTGTATTGTATCGACTTGGCCAGCATCTTTTCATTAAACTCTCCTTTTACCAGATAATCTTGTGCTCCAACTGAGATAGAGTCTATGGCTACTTCAATTGAAGACATACCTGAAAGAACGATGATCGGGCAATCTGGGAAAAGTCGGTTTAAGTTTTTAACGGAGTCAATGCCGGAGCTATCTGGCAAACTAAGATCGAGGAGGGCGATGTCGTATTTGGCTTCCTCTTTTAATGCCCTCGCTGAGGACATATCGGCAGCATGATTTACTTTATTAATAGGAAGTTGACTAAGTCTTAAATATTCCTCCATCAGAAGAAAATCGCCCGGATTATCCTCTACAACTAAGATATTTAAATAATTATTACCTATAATCATATCTTCTGTTTTTTTGGTAACTGAACGATATTAATCCAAAAATCCTTTATGGTTTGAATGACTTCCATAAAATTATTAAAATTGACCGGTTTTGTGATATAACAATTTGCATGTTCCTGATAAGATTGTAAAATGTCTATTTCGGCATCTGAAGTTGTTAACATCACTACAGGAATAATTCTCAATTTCTCATCATTTTTTATAAAAGAAAGTACTTCTAAGCCATCCACTTTAGGTAGATTGATATCGAGTAAAATAAGATCCGGTGTTTGGGCATCGATATACTCGCCTTCTTTTGCAAGATACCTCAATGCTTCTTCTCCATCTTTGACTACTTCTACCGGATTGGCAATCTTTGCCTGTTTGAATGCCTCAAGAGTTAAAAGGATGTCTCCCTCATTATCCTCCACTAATAAAATTCGTGTGCTATTTATCATGATATCATTTTTGGAATGGTAAAATAAAAAGTACTTCCCTCGCCGGGTACAGAAGTCAGCCATATATTCCCGCCATGCTTTTGGATGATTTTCTTACAAATGGATAAGCCAATTCCTGTTCCCTCAAACTCTTTTCTGCTGTGCAATCGTTGAAAAACGGCAAAAATCTTTTCAAAGAATTTAGGCTCGATTCCTATGCCATTATCTTTAACGTAAAACTGCCATTGATGATCTTGTTCCATGCATCCTATTTCAATTTTCAGGGGGGTGTTATTTCGATATTTTAATGCATTGCCCACCAGGTTTTGAAATACTTGTTGGATCTGCGGGCCTCTTGCTTTAATCACGGGTAATGGATGTATTTGGACAGTTGCATTTTCTTTTTGAATATCAAAATCCAATAAATGAAGTACATTTTGAATGATAAGATTACTGTCAACTTCTTTTAATACCTCCAACGAGCTTGACAAACGAGAGTATTCAAGCAAGTCTTGAATAAGCATTTTCATTCTTTCTGCACCATCCACTGCAAAATCAATATATTTCTTGTTCGTTTCGTCTAAATCCTCTCCCAGTCTTCGTTCAAGTAAGTGTAAAAAACTGCTGACCATGCGTAAAGGCTCTTGCAGATCATGAGAGGCGACATAAGCAAAACGCTCCAGATCCGTATTGGAAGATTTTAATGCGGCGGTTTGTTCTTCCACTCTTATTTCTAATTCCTGATTAAACTTTTTAATTTGATCATCCAATTTTTTACGATCGGTATAATCAGTAATGATGGAACGGCTTCTGAAAAATTTACCTTTTGCATCATAAATAGCCGAAGAGTTAAGCATTACCGGAAATATGGAGCCATCCTTCCGGATAACTTCAAATTTTACGTCCCGTAAAAATCCATTCTTTTTTAATTCTGTGTAATGACATTCGTAGCCCTCTTTACTTTCAATTGTCAGTAAATCAAAGAACTTCATTTTCCCGATTATTTCCGAACGGCGATAGCCATACCATTTAAGTTCTGTATTATTGATTTCTACAAAACGGCCGTCAGCGTCTGTTGAATGATATCCGCAGGGAGCATGATTGTATAAATCATATATTTCTTCCGTAGCTTTCTTCAATTGATCAGCGGCTATTTTTTTCTCGGTGATATCAACCGAGATTCCCAAAAGGTAAATTGGCTTGCCATTAGAATCGAACACAGGTAACTTGCGGGTGTGTAACCACCTGTCCCCAAATTTTGTGGCTAATTTCTCCTCCGGAAAATCAATGACTTCTTTCTGGCCTAGAACTTTCCAGTCTCGTGACACATATTCATCTGCCTGTTCTTTTGAAAAAAGTGCATAATCGTTTTTACCTATCAGCACCTCACGTGAAGTACCTAACAAATTTTCGCCGGCTTTATTAAAACGAAGAAATGTCAAATCACCTGCATTTTTTATAAACAGCATATTGGGTATGTTGTCAAGAACTGTTTCAAGAAAGAGATTGTTTTTTACGATTTCTTCTTTTGCATTATTTCTTTCCCTTGTATTTTTATAAATAACTAAAAACGCAATGATCAGCAATGAAAAAATGACTATTTGAAATAATAAAATGGTTCTCTTTGTATCAAGGCTGCTTCTTACTTGCTCAGCTTCTAAATTAGTAACGCTTTGGTCTTTCGAATCTTCAATTTTGTTCACCATTTCCCGAAGTTTATTCATCTTTCTTTGGGCAAGGGAAGTATGAAATAAATCATACGCGGCCTCATATCCTTTTGTTTTCCTCTCCTCAATGATTTGGTTTCTGATTGTAATATTTGAGGCTATGATATTGGCGAGAGTATCTGCCCATAAATGCGTTAGTGAATCCTGTTTGGTAAAAGTCCGAAGGTCAGTAATCGCTTCATTAACTTGCGGAAATAGCTTATTATAGGAATCTAAATACACATCTTTTCCGGAGATGACATATCCCATTATTGAGGTTTCCATTTCCAGGACTAATCCGAGTATTTTTTGGCTTTTTATAATAATCTGATTTCCGTGCTCGACCTTTTGTTCGATGATTTTAGCTCTTTCGTTATTTTTATCTATAGATACAAAGATGATCACCAAAACCAACAATACCAGCCCAAAACAACCAGCTATTTTTTTCTCAAAAGAAAATTTCAGGTAGATAAGTTTTCGGCTAAATAAAGTGCCTCCATAGAGGATTAGAAACAAAGCTGTAACATTTAGCGCAGCGGCAATAAATTGGTTTGGCTTGCTGTAATTCAGTTTGGCGGCAACAAGAATTAAATTAAATGAAAGACAAACGATTCCAAACATAAGTAACACCTGAACAAAAAGGTGGAATCTTTTGTAATTTAAAAGTAAAAATGATACGTTGAGCAATATGAAAACAATGCTGGAAATGAAGCTCATTTGAGCCGAATACTGATTGGTTGTCAGGTTGTAATTTGTCAAAAGTTCATCTATACCTGAATCGCATTTGAATATATATTCACTAAAAGTAATTCCGGCTAGAATTAAAGCCAGAAATATAGAAATATGGGCTATGATTAATTCAGAGCTTCTCTCCCTTTTTTTATTTAACAGGAACAAGGCAACACTGGAAAATAAAAAACAAAGGGATGTGTGAAATTTAAAACTAAAAATCCCGGGAGCCCCTGTTTTAAAAGCTGAATTAAAAATGATCCACCCAATTAAAACGCTTAATGCCACAATCCCTGTCACAAAACTGGCAATGCTCGCAAAGTATCCTGATTTTTTTATCCTCATAAATTCAGTCTGTACGATTTAATGGGGGTAAACTACCTTTGGGTTATATTTTGGTTAGGTAAATATAGGGTTTTAACACATATTAAATCATTTCGTAGTTGCCATTCAAGTAAAATCTCTTTACACAAAATGTATCATTCCCATAATTCGTATATTGCCATTACAGTTATTAAAAAATATTATAAAAGATGTCAAGTGAAAAAGCAATTTTAGCCGGTGGATGTTTTTGGGGCATGGAGGATTTATTTCGAAAGCTTCCGGGTGTACAATCCACCCTTGTCGGATATACGGGAGGTGATGTGAAAAATGCAACCTACAGCAACCATGGAACTCATGCAGAGGGAATTGCCATTACTTTTGATCCGGAAAAATTATCTTACAGGAAGCTACTGGAATTCTTCTTTAAAATTCACGATCCGACAACAAAGAATAGGCAGGGAAACGATATTGGTTTGTCTTATCGTTCCGCCATATTTTATTTGAGCGAAGACCAAAAGCACACCGCAGAGGAATTAATTAACGAGATGAATGCATCCGGTGTATGGCCAGGACAGATTGTGACGGAGGTGGTTCCTGCAGGTGATTTTTGGGATGCGGAAAAAGAACATCAGGATTATTTATTAAATAATCCGAATGGGTATACATGTCATTTTCTTAGGCCGGAATGGGTATTACCTGCTTCGTAAAAAGGATAAGATAATAGAATAGTTTTAAGGGTTGCCAACTTTCAAAAAGTTGGCAACCCTTAAAACATCCTTACAATTCCTCTTTTAAAACTTCCCAAACAGTTTCCGCTAAAATTTTATGCCCTTCCGCCGTGGGGTGAATTCCATCACTCTGATTGAGTTTGGGATCGCCCGCTACATCTTTTAGGAGGAAAGGGATGAGTTCAATATTGTTTTCTTTCGCCAGTCTGGGATAAATATCTTTAAATGAAGTTGTATAACCAGCACCCATGTTAGGAGGTATCTGCATGCCTTCCAGGATGATTTTTGCCTCCGGATAAGCAGTTCTCACTTTATTAATAATGGATTGTAAATTTTGTTCAGTGGTTGCTAACGGAATCCCCCGCAAACCGTCATTGGCGCCCAGTTCAAGTATAAAAATATCGATCGGTTGTTGTAAAATCCAGTCAATACGACTGTTGCCACCTGAAGTCGTTTCACCGCTTACTCCGGCGTTCACCACTTTGTAGGGTAATTGTAGAGAATCTATTTTCGCCTGGATTAATGCCGGATGAGCCTGCTCAGGTTCCACACCATAACCGGCTGTCAGACTATTTCCAAAAAACAGAATCGTCTTTGTGGTGCCGGAAGATTCCATCGCTACTACGGTTGCTTCTTCTTGTTTGGTTTGGGTAGTACTTGTTGTGGAATCAGTACAGGCTGCAAATCCTAATATGACGATCAATAAAAAAATGAAGAAAGAGCCTTCTTTCTTTTTCATTAAATTGTTGTTACTATTTTTATTGTAGATCATTTAAAAGGTGATTTACTATTTTTATTAAATACTTTCATTCAAAACATCTCCTTTTGCAAAGATACCCTTGGGTATTTATAGTACCTGAAAATTAAATTTAATGGAAACCATTCTTTCTCTACAAAATGTTAGTAAAAATTATAAAAGCGGAGGCAGCCATTTAACTGTATTGGATAATATCTCCTTTACTGTACAGGAAGGTGCATCCATGGCAATTGTCGGTCCGTCCGGAAGTGGCAAAACAACCTTACTTGGTTTATGCGCCGGACTTGATCAGCCTTCTGCAGGAAGTGTGGAGTTACAGCAAAATTATTTGGAAAAAATGAATGAAGATCAGCTTGCCGCTGTAAGAAATAAGTATGTAGGTTTTATTTTTCAGAATTTTCAGTTGATGCCTACGTTAACTGCGATTGAAAATGTGATGGTGCCTCTCGAGCTCCGCGGTGAAAAGAAAGTTCGGGGTATTGCAATGGAGTATCTGGAAAAAGTAGGACTGGCAGACAGAAGTCACCACTATCCCGCACAGTTGAGCGGCGGGGAACAGCAACGGGTGGCAATCGCTCGTGCTTTTTCCACTCGCCCGTCCATTCTGTTTGCAGACGAACCTACAGGCAACCTGGATGCAGAAACAAGTGAAAAAATTGTTGACCTTATTTTTGGTCTGAACCGGGAAGCCGGTACCACGCTGGTATTGGTTACGCATAATAACGAACTGGCGGCAAAGACACAGCGAATTATTCATTTAAAAAAAGGACAGATATTTTCTGACGAACTCACCCAACCCTAAATTAATTTGACCATTTCGTAACTGAAGAATAAAAGTGCTATGCAGGAA
This sequence comes from Ginsengibacter sp., assembly GCA_039921585.1. Taxonomy (GTDB): domain Bacteria; phylum Bacteroidota; class Bacteroidia; order Chitinophagales; family Chitinophagaceae; genus Ginsengibacter. The sequence continues at coordinate 11,273 of JBDSBN010000298.1, forward strand.
CAAACACCTTCCACAAAACAACCTTTGATCCGGGATTCAAATTCCCTTCAACCCGGGTGGTTATTGCAGATGGCCTGGCGCGATAGTCGCAGAAGCCGGTCCAGACTTTTTCTTTTTATATCTTCTGTTATTTTAGGTATTGCTGCATTGGTAGCGATCTATTCCTTAGGAAATAATTTAAAGGATGAGATCAATAATCAGGCAGCTTCTTTATTAGGTGCTGATCTGGAGATTTCAGGCAACAAAGCGCCAACAGTACCCATTCAACAACTTCTTGATTCGATTGGAGGTGCACAATCCGAGCAGAGAAATTTTGCCTCCATGGTATTTTTTCCTAAAAATGGCGGCACCAGGTTAGTACAGGTACGCGCACTCAGTGGCCAATTCCCTTTCTATGGCTCGCTTGAATCAAATCCCGTTTCCAGCGCCAACTCATTCAGGGATCAACAACAGGCATTGGTAGACGAAACATTGATGTTGCAATTTGGTGCTAAAATCGGTGACTCCATCAAAATAGGTGAGGTGACTTTTGCAATTGCCGGAGAATTGCTGAGCGCTCCCGGACAAACGGGTTTTGCCGCTTCCGTAGCTCCGGTTATTTATATTCCATTAGGCTATCTCGAACAAACAAAACTGATGCAAAAGGGAAGTCGCATCAGTTATCATTATTACATCAAATTTGATGGTAAGGTGGATGATGCGAAATTGACAGATCAGATAAAGCCTATCCTGGAGGAAGAAGAGTATGATTATGCGACGGTTCAGACGCAAAAGGAAGACACAGGGCGCTCGTTTGGTGATCTGACACGGTTTTTATCTCTTGTGGGTTTTATCGCATTACTTCTCGGATGTACCGGTGTTGCAAGTGCCGTGCATGTGTATGTAAAAGAAAAAATAAATTCTATAGCCATTCTCCGATGCCTGGGAGTTAGAGCTTCGCAGGCCTTTATTATTTTTCTCTTACAAATCCTGATCGTCGGATTTTTAGGGTCCCTGGCCGGTGCTTTTTTAGGGGTGATTATTCAGCAATTTTTACCGGTGTTATTGAAAGATTTTCTTCCTATTACGATTGTGCCCACTGTTTCCTGGACGGCAATATGGGAGGGGATTCTATTGGGAACATGTATCTCTGTTTTGTTTGCTCTTCTTCCATTACTTTCTATCCGGAAAGTTTCGCCGCTTCAGGCGCTACGCGCATCCTTTGAGCCGGCAGATAAAAAACGGGATCCTTTAAAATGGATCATTTTTCTTCTGATCATTTTATTTATTTATGGGTTTTCCTACATTCAATTAGGCAGTTTTGTTCAGGCAGCTTATTTCACAGCAAGTATTGGTATTGCACTGGGAGTTCTTACAGCTATGGCTAGTTCGCTTATATGGCTTGTCAAAAGATTTTTTCCTTCTTCCTGGAATTTTTTATGGCGACAGGGACTGGCTAATTTATACCGACCTAATAATCAAACAACCATCTTAATTATTTCGATCGGGTTAGGAACAGCATTGATCAGTACTTTGTTTTTTGTCCAGTCTATTCTTCTTAGCAGGGTGTCGATAGCAGAAGGTGAGGGGCAGCCAAATATGGTTTTGTTTGATATTCAGAGAAGTCAAAAAGATGGTGTGGCGGATCTTATAAAAGAATTCGGCATGCCATTAAATGAGAATATCCCGGTCGTAAATATGCGCCTGGAGAAAATTAATGGGAAAACTTCTTCAGAAATAATAAAAGATTCTACGCAAAAAATTTCCGGGCGACTTTTTTCCAGAGAGTTCCGGGTTACCTATCGGGACTCTGTCACTTCTTCAGAAAAGATTACGAAAGGAAAATGGACAGGAGAAGCAACAGGTAATGGAATTGCACCCATTTCTTTAGAGGAGAATTATGCACGAAGAAATGGACTTTCTATTGGTGACACGCTGACATTTAATGTGCAGGGTGTGATGATTCTAACGATTGTAGGAAGTTTTCGCGAGGTCGATTGGAGCAGGATCCGAACCAATTTTCTGGTCGTTTTTCCAAAAGGAGTTATTGACGATGCTCCCCAATTTGCGGTGATTCTCACCAAGGTTCCATCAAAGAATGCGTCCGCCAAATTTCAACAGGAAATGGTCAGGGAATATCCCAATGTGTCCATTATTGATCTTGGATTGGTGTTGAATATTTTAAATTCAATTATGGAGAAAATTGGGTTTGTCATTCGCTTTATGGGTGGGTTTAGTATTCTCACGGGCCTGGTAGTATTGATCTCATCTGTTCTGATTAGTAAATATCAGCGTTTACAGGAAAGTATTTTATTAAGGACCTTAGGTGGCAGCCGGAAACAAATATTGATCATCATTGCGCTTGAATATTTCTTCTTAGGTGCGTTAGCGGCTTTTGTCGGAATTTTATTGTCTCTTGCCGGGAGTTGGGCCCTGGCTCATTTTCTGTTCGATACTCCCTTCCGGCCTGATCTTATACCTGTTCTTGTGCTGGGATTAATTGTTTGTACATTGACGGTGGTAATAGGTGTTGTGAATAGTATTGGCTTATTGAACAAGCCGCCGCTGGAGGTTTTAAGAAAGGAAGTGTAAGAGATAAGGTTTTTGACTATTGTCCTTTACATCCGAATTCGAATTTAAGATCCAGACTTTTAATCATTTTTATTCCGGAGGAAGAGGAAATAAATCTTCCAGCGTTTTTCTTCTGAATTCAAAAATTTGATTTAGCTTTTTTCGAACAAAAAGAAAATGTGCTATTCTTCCCAAAAAACCAAAAGGGAGAGCGTACGTGACCACATCCCGAATAAAGGTTCCGTTTTCTTTCTCTATAAATGTATGTTCATGTTTCCATTTCTTATACGGGCCTTTTTTTTGCTCATCTGTAAATTGGAAAGGTTCGTTCACACGGGTAATAATTGTTTGCCAATTTAATGGAATACCAAATAATGGGCGAACAGTATAATCTATGAGCATGTTTTCATAAATGCCATCGTCTTCAAAATCATTAATAATTTTAAACCGCATTTCGGGTGGTGTAATTCGGCTCAGATTTTTTGCAGAGGAAAAAAAGTCCCAGGCAGTTTGGATACTGATTGGCAATAATTGTCCGGAAGAAAAGGTATATGTTTTCATTCTTAATTATTCAAGTGCGACAAACAGAAGGTTCCTTAAATATTCTTAAAATGAATCTTTCAAATTCATCTAATGAACAACTCGTTGCCAAAAGCTAAGTGCCGGGACAAGGAAATTCTCTGTTTCAAAGATTTTATGCTTTTGCGCAAACAATAACATTGATCTACTTATTTTAAAAGTTGCTTTTCCTCTGATGATAATTGACCCCATTTAGTTAAAAATGTAACAATATTCTTTCGGAGTACTTCATCTTTTACTTGTGGGTAGCTTTTAATAATAAATTTTTTATCCAGGGAAAGATGTTGTTTATAACTTAAAAAAGAAGGAATATTTGATTGGATTCCAAATCTTAAGCATCTTAATTCTACATCCTTATTATCTGCCTGAATGGCCGTTTCCAGCATTTTTTTTCCTTTATTAAACCACGATAATTTACTGATCGGATTCACAGAATGCTTTGCCATAATCATGGTTGCCCCTGCTTTATATCCATAATAAAGCGGATTGTTAGTTGCATCGAAAGGTTCTAAAAGTGAGATCAATTCCTTGCAGGTTTTTTCGCTTTTATTGGCTTCGATGTATAAGTTTCTTACCTGGGACAGTGTGGCTGTGTATTCAGTTGGGGGAGAGAAACTTAATGCCAGGAAAATGAAAAACTGAAACATATATTGACTGATTTATCGGCAGTTAAATGAATAAGGCTGGAAAATTACTTGTTTTTCAGGGATAACATAGATGTGCTTAAAAAAAATGGAGTGGATTTGTGATTATTACAAAGGACATTAATGAATGTTTCCTTGTTGTATTTTTTTCTAAACCACTACTGTATACGGAATGGATTTTAAGTATTGCCCAAATTTTCTGATACTAAAAAATCCCACGTAAGTCATAAAATCAACTTTTGTGGGATTTCTATTATCAGGCAGTTTTAATCAACTTTAAAGCAGATTTCTTTAGCTGGTTATAAGGGATTTTGAATCAGATTTAAGACTTCCTGCCGCATCCAGTAATGCCATATCTTCTTTGTCCAGTTTTACGGACACCGATGCCATTAACTCCTTCAATTGTTCAGAACTGGTTGCACTTGCAATAGGAGCAGTAATAACAGGCTTGTGTAGTAGCCACGCAAGAGCCAGAGTAGAGTAGGCTGCATCATGTTTCAAGGATAGTTTTTCAAGCGCATTTAATAGAGCAAATCCTTTTTCGTTTAAATAGTTCTTCATTCCATATCCACGAACACTTTGTTTAAAGTCGTTCTCCGTTTTGTATTTGCCGGATAAGAATCCGCTTGCCAGAGAGGAATAAGAAATCACGCCTAAACTATAATCTTCTGCCACTTTTGCTTCCGACTCTTCAAATAAGCGATCGTACAAATTATATTTTGGCTGAATAAGTTTGTACTCATAAAGCTTCTTTTCTTGGGATGTTTCAATAGATTCTGCCAGCCGGTCTACAGGTAAGTTAGAAGAACCTATTTGTCTTACTTTTCCCTGTTTAATCAATTGGTCATAAGCTTCCAGCGTTTCTTCCACCGGAGTTGCAGGATCATCTTTGTGTGAAAGATAAATATCGATATGATCTGTTTGCAATCTTTTTAAAGATCCTTCCACTTCTTCCATAATGGACTTTTTATCCAAACCTTTTCGTTCAGGGGTAATGTCCCAGCCTACTTTTGTGATAAGGATAAGCTCATTTCTTTTACCGGTATTTTTCATCCATTTGCCAATAATGGTTTCTGACTCACCGCCTTCATTTCCCGGAACCCAGGAGGAATACGAATTTGCTGTATCGATTGTTTCGAATCCATTGGCAACAAATTCATCCAATAACCGAAAGGAAGTAGCTTCGTCGGCTGTCCATCCAAATACATTTCCACCAAAAATAAATGGCGAAATTTCAATGTCTGTATTACTTATTTTTCTTTTTGTCATTTCTTAAAATTGAATTTTATATTCTATTATAATCAATTAAAATAGTTTCTCCTAAAAAAGTAAATAGATTTGTACAAAGTTTAAATGATACAATTTGGAACAATCAGGAACAAGCGTCAATAAATATATTAGTGAATCCGGCTTTTGCAGCAGAAGAGAAGCGGACAAATATGTAGAAACAGGCAGGGTAACGATCAATAATAAAATTGCCCGGAAAGGCAATAGGGTAGCAGATGGACAAGTGGTTAAAGTAGATGGACAGATCATCAAAAGAAAAAAATCTGCGGTGTACATCATGCTCAATAAGCCAAAAGGAGTCACCTGTACTACTGATTTAAAAGACAAATCAAATATTATCGATTTTATCCGGTTTAAAAGTCGAATCTTCCCCATTGGCAGGTTGGATAAGCTTTCGGATGGGCTAATTTTTTTGACAAATGACGGAGATATTGTCAATAAAATTCTTCGTGCCGGAAATGGTCATGAAAAAGAATATATCGTTACAGTAGATAAACCAATAAATATTGATTTTATCCAAAAAATGGGGAATGGAGTGCCCATTTTAGGGACGGTAACTAAAAAGTGTTTTGTAAAACAGGAAGGAGAAAAGCAGTTTAGAATTATTTTAACTCAGGGTCTTAACCGGCAGATCAGACGCATGGCAGAAGTACTCGGATATAAAGTAACTGCTCTAACGCGGGTGCGTATCATGAATGTCACTTTGAAGGGAATTCCTAAAGGAAAATGGAGGTATTTTACCCCGGCGGAAATAGAGCAGATCAATGAATTGATTGCCTCAAGCGCGAAAGCAGGATCCGAGGATGGAATGAGTGAATAATTGCTTTATTAATTTATTCCTATTCAAAACAGTTTTTTATCTTTTAATATTTTCAGATAATAAGGGAAAAAGTAATCTGTCGAATAATTCCGGGTTATACGTTTGTATGACTCTATTTGAAAAGATAGTTTTTCGCTCAAAAATAAAAGGAGGTTCCTTCCGGCGTCACTGGCATTATTTCTGCTTTCAAAAAACCTGCAGAATTCAGAATTTGAAATACCATTCAGGTTTCTCATTAAACTGCGATTTATAAAAGTTTTAGAACGAAGTAATAAATAGCGATAAATGGACTATCTCACTCAATTTAAATCTATCCGTGATTATACAATACAATTATGTGATCCGTTGGAAACAGAGGATTATGTTGTGCAACCAATTATAGATGTCAGTCCTCCAAAATGGCATCTTGGACACACAACCTGGTTCTTCGAAACGTTTATCCTGAAACAATTTGTGGAAGGATATAAAGTATTCGATCCGGAATATGATTATGTATTCAACAGTTATTATGAAACAGTAGGAGCACGGGTCATTCGTACAGATCGTGGCAACCTGAGCAGGCCTACAGTTAAAGACGTGTATGCTTATCGCAAATACGTAGACGATGCCATGGTGAAGCTTTTGCAGAATTCATTATCGAAAGAGATGGAAGAAATCTTGTTGATTGGTTTCAATCATGAACAACAACATGAGGAATTATTGATGTCGGATATAAAATATATCCTTGGAAATAATCCCTTATTTCCGGCTTATAAAGTAGAGAGTGCATTAGAAAAGAAGACGTTTATTCCTTCGCCTGAATTCCTTAAAATAAAGGAAGGTCTTTATGAAATAGGGTACGCAGGTGAGGGATTTTGTTTTGATAACGAACTTGCCCGACACCGTGTATTTTTAAATGAATATTCCATCTCCAATCAATTGGTGACAAACGCAGAATATCTTGATTTTATGGAAGATGGCGGGTACACAAATTTTAATTTCTGGCACTCCGACGGTTGGGCCTGGGTTAAAACGAATGGGATAAAAGCACCCATGTACTGGCATAAGATAGATGGTCAATGGCAAAATTATACACTATCCGGTTTACAGGATTTAGACTTGAACGAACCCGCCAATCATGTGAGTTATTACGAAGCGGCTGCCTATGCCTCCTGGAAGGGGATGCGTCTGGCTACGGAAGCTGAATGGGAAATTGGCGCTGCTGATTTCGAATGGGGGAAACGATGGG
>JBDSBN010000299.1:0-11538 GCA_039921585.1 Ginsengibacter sp.
AGAATGTATCTGGCATCTTCCAAGCCGGGGGATGTGCCAACCCAGGGAACGGTTATCAGCTATGCGTTAAAAATGAGCATGGACGCATTTGATCCAAATGAAAAAACGTTTAAAAGCGTACTCTTAATCAGTGACGGCGAAGATCATGAACCGGGAGCTATTAAGATGGCAAAAGACTTATTAAAAAATGGAATCGTTGTGAATACGATTGGGATCGGTTCACCTTTAGGGGCGCCCATCCTAGATGAAGAAACCGGGCAGTACAAAGTAAATAGTAAGGGTGAAACGGTGATCACAAAATTAAACGAAGAATCTTTACGCAATATATCAAATGCCGGAAATGGTATTTATCAACTCTTTACAAATTCTGACGACGTGGCTAAAAATCTAAAAAATAAATTCTCAACAATTGAAGAAGATAGTATCATTAGTGATGCGAGCTATGGATCCTTTATTCAGTATTTTCAACTATTTCTGGGAATTGCTTTTTTACTTCTGTTGATTGAATTTTTTACTTCTGAAAAAAGAAAAGCGGTGAAAATGCAAACCACTATTTTAGTTTTGTTCCTTTTTGTATCAAATACAATGTTTGCTCAATCAGCCAATGAGAAAATTGTAAAAGGAAATCGGGCATTTATTGAAAACCGTTTTGATGAAGCGGAAGCCGATTACCGGGCAGCTTTAAAAAAATCTGAAAATGATGCGATTGCAAATTATAACCTGGGAAATACCTTATACCGAAAAGAAAATATAGAGGAAGCGGCCAAAGCATATGATCAGGTAATCACTCATACGGATGATAACTATTTAAAACAAAAAGCTTTTTATAATAAAGGTGTGGCTCTGCAGAAAGCAAAAAAATTACCTGAGTGTATTATCGCTTATAAAAATGCGTTGATCCTGAATCCGGAAGATGAAGAGGCCCGACAAAATCTGCAACGGGCAATGCAGGAACAAAAAGAGCAGGAGAAGCAAAATCAGGATAATAAAGACGATAAAAATAAAAATCAGCAGGACAGTAAGGATCAAAAAAAGAAGCAAGACCAGGGTAAGGATAAAGAGCCAAAGCCTCAACCTTCTAAATTGACTCAACAGCAAGCTGAAGAGAAATTAAAATCTCTTTCTGAAAAAGAAAAGGCACTCCAGGATAAATTGAATAAAATAAAAGGAGTAGCACCAAATAATCCGGAAAAGGATTGGTGATTTTGCTGTATGGCTTAATATTCTTTCCATATAATATGGGAGAATAATTGTTTGTCATCTATTCGGGCATTTCAAATTCTTTTTTGTTTGTACAGCGATAAGTTATTTTTTAAAAAAGAGATTAAAGAATAATACTCCTTTATCCGGTATCTCTATTTGGCTCCGCGATCTTAAATTCTGTAAATTTGGTTCTAAATTTTGCAGCCAAAAGACATGAACCTTCTACACGAATCATTAAACTCCTATAAACGACTTCCTACTCTGGAAGTGAAAGTGGGTGAGTTGCTGATAGGCAATTTTCATCCTATTCGTCTGCAAACAATGACTACAGCAGATACGATGGATACCCGGGCAACTGTAGAGGAAAGCATCCGGTGTATTGAAGCCGGTGCGGAGTTGGTGCGCATTACAGCTCCATCAAAAAAAGAAGCGGAGAATTTATTAAATATAAAAAACGAATTGAAAAGGCGCGGGTACAACACACCGCTGGTAGCCGATATACATTTTACACCAAATGCGGCTGAAATAGCTGCCAGAATTGTAGAGAAGGTCAGAATAAATCCTGGAAATTATGTAGATAAAAAAAAGTTTGAACTCATTGAATATTCTGATGCGGATTATAAAGAAGAAATAGAAAGAATCCGCAATCGGTTTACGCCTCTTATTAAAATCTGCAAGGAATACGGAACGGCCATGAGGATTGGTACCAATCATGGCTCTCTAAGTGATCGGATCATGAGCCGATATGGTGATACGGCTATTGGAATGGTGGAAAGTGCCATGGAGTTTTTAAGGATAGCAGAAGGTGAAAATTATTACAACATCGTGCTCAGTATGAAAAGCAGCAATCCAATTGTGATGGTAGAAGCTTATCGGCTTTTAGTTCAGAATATGTATGCAGAACTCGGTCATTTGTATCCTTTACATCTTGGCGTAACGGAAGCCGGTGATGGGTTAGATGGTCGTATAAAATCAGCTATGGGAATAGGTGCTTTATTGGAAGAGGGAATCGGAGATACCATTCGGGTGTCACTGACAGAAGATCCCGAATTTGAACTTCCCGTGTGTGAAAATATTGTCCGGAGATATCCCCATATTCCATTTTCAGAAATTCCAGAAGAAAGTGTTTTTTCAGATAGGATAAAGAATCTACCCGTCAGGCATACCCGTGAGTCATTTTCTATTCAAAATATCGGCGGTAAAAATGTTCCCATTATCATCGCAGATCTTAGTAAGCTGGAAAAGATCACTCCTGAAATCCTTTCAGGTGTAGGATATCATTACAAGGAAGAAATTGATAAATGGAATATAAGCGATACTGCTGCAGATTTTATTTTCTGTGGCGGTCATGAAGTTTCGTTTGCCCTGCCGGGAACTTTAAAGTTGATTTATCCTTATGAAACCTGGATTAAATACGATGAAATACCGGGGAGCTTTCCCATTTTTGATCAATCGGAATATCTAAATGTTGAAGTTAGAAAATCATCTGTTCTAAACTTTGTTATGGTGGATTGTTCTTCCCATAATTATCCTGCTTTGGATCAGGGGAAACTAGTTCAAAAATTAAAAGATGATCTGACGGCGATTATCTGCATCAGCACCACAAATACAAATGCGGTCGGGAGCATGCGCAAAATGTTGGAAGAGTTTCAGAAACAAAAAATAGCGAACCCGGTTATTTTAATTTGCGATAGTGATCAAAACAATATGGATGAAACCCTGATTCATTATGCAATTGAAATGGGGGCACTTCTGATGGATGGGTATGGGGATGGTATTTGTTTAGGAAAACAAGGGAGTGATCCATTTACAAAAGCGGATATAGAGTTTGTGAATTCCGTAGGTTTCGGGATTCTTCAGGCATCCCGTACACGGATCTCTAAAACGGAATATATCAGTTGCCCAAGTTGTGGCCGTACACTTTTCGATTTACAGACAACTACCGCCAGGATAAGATCGGTAACCAATCATTTAAAAGGTGTAAAAATTGCCATCATGGGATGTATTGTTAATGGTCCGGGAGAAATGGCAGATGCTGATTTTGGATATGTAGGAAGTGGTCCGGGAAAAATCACCCTTTATAAAGGAAAAGAAGTGGTGAAGAGAAATGTTCCGGTAGAAATAGCAGTTGATGAACTCATCCAATTACTCAAAGAAAATGCAGCCTGGGTAGATCCATCTTTGGTTACGTCTTAATTTTCTTTTCCTTGTTCAAATTTTCTTTCCTTAAATCTGAAAAGAATTCCCGGCTGAATTTATCTGATCGGTTATTTTTGTCAATAAACAGGATGTATGCACACAGATTTTTTAATCATCGGCAGCGGAATTGCCGGTTTGACTTATGCGCTAAAAGTAGCAGAACAATGCCCGGATAAAACGGTTACTGTACTCACCAAAACGGTTCGTGACGAAACCAATACAAAGTATGCTCAGGGCGGCATTGCCGGAGTAACCGATTTTACAAAAGATAGTTTTGAAAAACATATTGAAGACACAATTATAGCTGGAGACGGATTATGTAAGAAAGAGATTGTAGAAATTGTGGTTAAAGAAGGTGTAGATCGTATCCGTGAAATTATTGGATGGGGTGCAAATTTTGACAAACAACACACCGGAGAATATGCACTTGGTAAGGAAGGAGGACATAGTGAATATCGGATTCTGCATCATAAAGATGTCACTGGGAGAGAAATGGAAAATACACTGCTGAAAGCAATTGCTACCAAAAAAAATATTCATCTTATCGATCATTGTTTTGTCGTAGATCTCATAACCCAGCATCATTTGGGATACCTCGTTACCAAATCTACCCTGGATATTGAGTGCTTTGGAGTATATATTTTAAACATGAAAGAAAATAAGATTGAAAAAATTCTTTCAAAAATTACTTTGCTTGCTTCCGGTGGTAACGGACAAGTCTATCGGACCACCACAAATCCTTCCATAGCCACGGGCGATGGAGTAGCTATGACTTATCGGGCAAAAGGGAAAATTGAAAACATGGAATTCATCCAGTTTCATCCGACAGCTTTGTACGAGGCGGGGAGAAGCGGGCAGGCATTTTTAATTACAGAAGCTCTCAGAGGAGAAGGTGGAATTTTGCGCAATTACAGAGGTGAGGCATTTATGGAAAAATATGATGAGAGGAAAGATTTGGCTCCACGGGATATCGTAGCCCGCGCTATTGATAATGAAATGAAAATAAACGGAACTGAAAATGTGTTCCTGGACTGCACTCATATGAATAAGGAAATATTTCTGCACCATTTTCCGAATATTTATGAAAAGTGCATGAGTCTTGGCATAGATCCATTCCAGGATTATATTCCGGTAGCTCCGGCTGCCCATTATAGTTGCGGAGGAATTAAAACAGATGAATGGTGTTGGTCGTCTATTAAGAACCTTTATGCCTGCGGCGAATGTGCCAGTACGGGTTTGCATGGCGCAAACAGATTGGCCAGTAACTCTCTTTTGGAAGCTATGGTATTTGCACACCGTTGTTTTAAGGATTCAGTCAAAAGAATTGATTCTATAAATTTTAACGAGCAAATCCCAGACTGGAATGCTGAAGGAACAAATGCTCCCAAAGAAATGATCCTAATCACCCAAAGCTTAAAAGAATTACAGTGGCTTATGACGGATTATGTGGGTATCGTACGCACAGATGTCCGATTGCAAAGAGCAATGAAGCGCTTAGATCTTCTTCATACTGAAACAGAAAATTTGTATCAAACAACCTCCATTTCACCTCAGCTTTGTGAGCTTCGAAATCTGATCACAGTAGGTTATCTGATTGTTAAAGGAGCCGAATTTAGAAAAGAAAGCCGCGGATTGCACTACAATACTGATTACCCGATAAAAAGTGATTTGGTACAGGATGTTATCTTATAAAATATGCTGGTAAATCAGGTACTTATCGGATTAGCGTAACGCTGCCTTTTTCATAGATGGTATTTCCTAAATAATCTATTCCTTCTACCATCCAAACAAAAACGCCAGAATCCTGTGGTCTTCCTTTAAAGGTGCCATCCCAACCCTGATTTTGTATGCTGGTGGAATACACCATCTGACCTCCTCTGTTGTACACTCTGAAGTAGGTTAAAGATTTCATTCCGACAAGTATTGGGCGGAAAATATCATTTAATCCATCTCCATCAGGTGTAAATGCATTTGGGACATATAACCCGGGCTTGATTTTATAAACCTTTACATCAATGGTATCAAAGGCTGTACAGCCTGCAGCACTGGTTATTTTTAAAATATATTGCTGATTTTCTGAAAGCAATGCTACCGGGTTTCCAATGTTCGCATTATTCAAACCTTTTGAAGGTGACCAGGTAAATGTTTCGGCTCCAGTAGCGTTTAATTGCAACGGCTGATTGACAACGATGGAAGTATCCCGTGGCCCGGCATCAGCCACTAGTTTTTCAACAGTAATGAATACCGTATCAAACACTGGTTTTGGGCAACCCAAAACATCTCTTACTTCTACAATGTATTGAACAGACTCACCAGGAGTGGTTACCGGATTTGGAATGTTAGGGTTGTCTAAAAAGATTTTAGGCGACCAACTGTATAAACTGCCTCCTGTTACGTTTAATTGATAACTTTCAGAGGCGCATATTGTCGCGTCGCCGCCTGCATTTGCATTTGGATAAGGTACAGTCCGGATGGTGATATCATCTGTTGCAGAGCATTTTCCGATATGAGCAGTTACAGTGTATGTGGTCGTTGCTGAAGGAGATGCCAAAGGACTTTTTGCTTTTGGATCGCTTAGAGTGTTTGAGGGAGTCCAGGTATAATGAAGCCCATTACTGATCGTATTAATCCGTACTGTATCTGTCAGGCAAATAATTGTATCCTTTCCTGTTTGTAAACTAACTCTATCTACGACATTCACTTTAACAGAATCCTTGGCTACACATCCGGGACTTTCAAATAAAGTAGCATAATAAGTAGTGGTGGTTTTAGGACTTACCACTGGATTAAAACTATTTGGATCACTGATATTATAATTAGGTGTCCAAACAATAATACCGTTACCCTGAGCATTTAATTGTAAGTCGTCGATATTACATATAAGCGTATCATTCGTTACAGAAAAAGTTGGTTTCTCTACAATTTCAACAGTCTTTTTAATGTTTTTATTACATCCCATGGTACTTGTTACCTGTAACTCTACATCATATTTGCCTGCTTTTTTATATACATAAGACGGGTTTTTTATTTTAGCTGTGTCCTCAAGTGTAGAGGGATCGCCAAATTTCCAGGACCAGGTATTTACACTGCCGTAATTTGTGGTAGATCTATCTATAAATTGAATCGGCGAATTGATACACTTACCGTCTACCTCAAACTCCGGAAAGAATCCGGGATATATCTTTAAAATTTGAGTAGCAGAATCTGAGCATTGATCTCCGCGATTAATAACCAATTTATAGGTATACTTCCCTGGTGCGGAATAAATATGCGTCGGTGAAGCAAGGGTTGATGTATCTAATTTGCCGGTAGAAGGATCGCCAAATTCCCAGTAAAAAGTTTTATTTAATGGGGAAAAGTCATCATTGGTAAAAGTGACATCAAATCCGTCGCAAAATACCGGGCGAGGATTTAATTTCGCCCCAGCAAAATCACAATTTGTCACATTTACAATGAAGTCTTTTAAATGCTCATTGATCAAAACACCATTTTTGTACGATTTAACGATTACGGCTACTACATATCTTCCAATATCTGGTGCTGTTCCACTAATTAAACCGGTTTTGGGATCAATTGATGCCTGATTTCCCAAAGGACTCAAACCAGAATAACCGGATTGATATGGTACGGATGAATAGGGTGGAGGGGATGGGTTTCCGTTGCTGGCATTTTGAAAACTTCCTCCGTCAAATGCATTTGTAAATGCGTACGCCAGAGAATCGCCATCTTTATCCGATGCACTGAAATCCAGAGTAAACGGTTTGCCCCCGCAAATGGCATCAATACTCGTTTTAAATTGAGGAGAACTATCTTCTAAAGGTGGAATGGTTGTGGTATAGGTAGAACCTGTTCCATTACCTCCAAACGTATTTACATTCGTTAAGGGAGATATCCGGCAACACGTTTGATAAGTAGCAGTATATCCTTTTGCATTTATGGGAAGATCGATGATTAAAACATAAAGGCCCGTGTTATATCGCAATGAAGGTGCATTGGTTATACAGGATGGGAATGGATTCACAGATACGTCCTGTTCGTTTGATTTAAGCACATCGAAATAACTGCCGGGTAAAGGATATTGCCTTAAATTGTCATTATCAAATAAACCAATGTATACATTGATTGGCATGGCTGCTGCATCAGCCGGTGAATTTTGATCGCGGAATAATTTAAGTGTAATGCGATATTTATTCGTATTGGTAGCCGTTCCTTTTCCTAAATATTCGTAGATCATTTCTCCACCAATAATGTGTTTTGCGCTGACAGTAAAAGCAGACATTATTATTATCAGTGTGAATAAAAGCTTCTTCATATATGTGGAACATTAACCAATAATTTATCTAAAGTAGATATAAATTCCCCACAAGTTAAACATCCTGATGTTTATTAATTACATCTATGTAGAATAAGCAGAGGAATTTAGGAAATTATAAAGGTATTTATTGCATAATTCTTTTTCTTCCCACATTCCCACATGTCCCGATTTTTGTAAAAAATGAACGGTGTTTACCGGTGAAAGATGGCATTGCGTTAATGAAGTATCCAGGGGTACCGCATTATCGTGAATGCCTATAATAAACAAGATCGGTTTCTCGAATGTTTTTAAAATATGGGTGGTGTCCTCTCTAGTAATCATTGCTCTCATGTATTGGATGAGCGAATTTGCCGAAAGGTTACACGCAACTTGAATTAAATCTTTGACGATTTGAGGATTTTCTCTTTTTGATTGCTCAGAAAATAAGTTTGGAACAGTTGTTTCCAAATATTTAAGCGCACCATTTTTTAGAATGAATTCAATTCCTTTTTCCCTGGTAGATATTTTCTCTGCATTGTCTGCAAAGGCGGAAGAATGGAATAGTCCGAATGAATTTACCAGGGATTCATATTTTTTTAAAAAAGCCAGAATAATATATCCACCCATACTATGCCCGATTAAAGAAATTGATTGAGCATTATTCTCAGATAATTCCTTGTCCGCAATGGCTTTTAAAACTTCTGCGTAATCTTCCATAGAACAATCGCCATCCAGTAATTCTGATTGGCCACTTCCGGGCAAATCCGGCACAATAACAAGAAAGGATTCTTTTAATAATTCGAATTGATGCTTCCAGATGCCTCCATGCTCGCCAAATCCGTGTAGAAGGATTACAGGACTGCCTTCTCCTTCAATTCTGTAATAGATCTTTTTATTTCTAAAATCAAGATAGGGCATGAGTTATTCTATTTCCTTGTAATGTAAACAAAACTCCGGAAAATTAAAATACCTATAATTGGAATTAATGCCGGATTCATCAGCTGTGGAAGTAAAAACCAACTTCCTAAAAGCAGGATATTAAATGAGGCATAAATCAAAAAATAAAATTTAACCCATTTCTTTTTAGAATGGATATAGAATGCAGCAATTGCATTTACAGGCCAGGCCCATAAAAGATTGTAATTATTCTTAGTCATGATGTGATCTGTGCCAAACCACATGAATACTAATAAGCAGCCCAACAAACCGGTCAGGAAAAATAGCATTCCATCCAGGGATGCCATGAGTTTTTGGAACCCCGGGTTTTTGAAAAAACTTAAAAATGCAATCAATACAAATAAGCAGAGGAATATAAAAAACGGGTGTTTTAGATTATTCTTTGTGGAATCTGATATGATGATGTTATACACCTGGTGCTTCTGAGCAACCAATTCATGGTTGTCAATTTTGGCACTATCAAATTTCATCATGAGGTAATCGGGTAAAAACATGACTTCCCGGGGAGTCATGATCGCATCTGTTTTGGCTCCTAATAAAATATCAATACCAAGTTTGCTCCATTGTTTGTCATTTATATCCAGATATTCATGAATCAGGTTTCTAAAGGTTTTCGGAGAGAGTAAAACCTGTCCGAATTGGACCTGGCCCTCCGAAGTACTTTCTATCAGATCGCGCAATCTTGTCGTGCAATTATCAAACAGGAAATCATATTTATAATATTTGTTTGCCGGCAACATATTCTCATGAAGTAACTCAACAATCCTGATTTTTTCCGTACAGGTCAAATCAAGTACTTGTTCTGTAATGCCTCTTTCTTCTATTTGATAGGAGTAAATGAAGTTTTCAAAATAATCTCTGGAGAGAAAGTACATTAATTTACCCCGAATGAATTTGGTATAAAACCCTGGTTCATCAAAATCAAAAGTTCCATAATTAAACACAATATCTGTGTTATTGATACTGTCTGTCACCCGCATGGCACTGTGACCAAAGGTGGAATACAATTCTTCCCCGGGAGTAGCAGTTAATAAACTGATTCTTAATCCACAGGTCTCATTTTGAGCCGATAAAGACACTGGCAGGAAAAGCAGGAAGTAAAGAAAGAATTTCATATTCAATAAGTTTCAGTCTTAGCTGAGAGCTAACTGTCAGCCTGTATAATAAACAAACAGCTTAATTAGTGATATGGTTCAAAATTACTTAATGCCGGCTATAATTAGGTGCCTCTTTGGTAATCTCCACATTATGTGCGTGACTCTCCCGCATTCCCGCATTGGTGATACGGATAAATTGTGCATTCTGCAGACTCGCTATATCTTTAGCTCCGCAATAGCCCATTCCTGCACGTAATCCGCCGGTAAATTGATGCACAATTTCATGTAAATATCCTTTGTATGGAATCCGTCCTTCAATACCTTCCGGAACGTATTTTTTGGCTTCCTGTCCTTTTTCCTGAAAATATCTGTCGCTGCTTCCCTGAGCCATAGCACCCAAAGAACCCATTCCGCGATATTGCTTGAATTTTCTTGATTCGTAGATGATTGTCTCACCCGGACTTTCTTCTGTTCCGGCAAAAACACTTCCCATCATCACGCAACTTGCACCGGCAGCCAAAGCTTTTACCAAATCACCTGTATAGCGAATTCCGCCATCACCGATAATACCCACATCTCTGTTTTTGAGTGCCTTGGACACTTCAATCAGGGCGGTGATCTGAGGTACACCTGCTCCCGCAACAATACGGGTAGTGCAGATAGATCCTGGTCCGATTCCTACCTTCACGGCATCAGCACCGGCATCTGCAAGGGCCAAAGCTCCGGCTCCTGTAGCTATATTTCCTGCGATTACCTCTATATCCTTAAAGTCTTTTTTGATTTTCTTTAATGCATCAATCACTCCTTTTGTATGTCCGTGCGCACTATCCAGGCAAATTACATCTACACCTACTTGCTGCAAGGCATACACTCTGTCGCTAATGTCATGGGTGATGCCAACGCCGGCTCCAACAAGCAATCTTCCAAATTCATCCTTAGCAGAATGAGGGTGATTATGTACCTGCAAAATATCCCGGTAAGTAATCAGACCTTTTAAAAATCCGTCTTTACTTACGACAGGTAATTTTTCTATTTTATGTTCTCTTAAAATTTGCTGGGCTTTTTTGAGGTCTGTTCCTTCCGGAGCTGTGATCAGTCCTTCGCTAGTCATTAATTCAGTGACATTGCGCTTGTAATTATCTTCAAACCGAAGATCGCGGTTCGTTAATATTCCCGCAAGTCTTCCATTACCATCTACAATAGGGATTCCTCCAATATGGTTATCTTCCATTAGACGCAGTGCATCTCCAATAGTAGCATCTGTATTCAATGTCAAGGGATCAAGAATTAAACCGCTTTCACTTCTTTTTACACGACGAACCTGTGCAGCCTTTTGTTCGATACTCATGTTTTTATGCAACACACCTATACCACCTTCTCTTGCCAGGGCAATAGCTAGATCAGATTCAGTTACTGTATCCATCGCTGCACTCAGCATAGGAATATTCAGCGTTATTTTTTTTGTGAGTTTCGTTTGTGTATTTACATCTCGTGGAAGAACTTCACTATAAGCTGGTAGAAGTAATACGTCGTCAAATGTGAGTCCTTCGCCAAAAAACTTTTGGGAGGATGATTCGGAGTTGTTTATTGTAGCCATGTGCAAAGATAATATTCAGAAGTCAAACAGGAAAAACAGATTCTTGTTAAATTATCTTTAATCGGTCATTTTGTATAATTTCCCGGGCAAAGAAGATACAATGCCCTGCATTTCCAGCATTAATAATGCCTGTGCTACCGCACTGCTACTCAATTTGCTTTTAAAATACAGTTCATCAATATGGATCTCTT
>JBDSBN010000300.1:0-3795 GCA_039921585.1 Ginsengibacter sp.
GATTATTTAACGCCTCTTTTCCCTTTTGAAAAATTAAATCTATTTACATCAGCAAGTAATCTTTCCACAAGAATTATTGATTTATTTACCCCTATAGGAAAAGGTCAGCGAGGATTAATCGTTGCCCAGCCGAAAACAGGTAAAACAATGTTGTTGAAAGAAATTGCGAATGCAATTGCTGCCAATCATCCTGAATGTTACTTAATGATCGTACTGGTGGATGAAAGGCCTGAAGAGGTGACAGATATGGAGCGGAGTGTAAAAGCAGAGGTGATTGCCTCAACTTTTGATGAGCCGGCAGAAAAGCACGTGAAAGTAAGCACGATGGCTTTGCAAAAAGCAAAACGCCTTGTTGAGTGCGGACATGATGTAGTCATTTTATTAGATAGTATTACCCGTTTGGCCCGTGCGCATAATACCGTGTCTCCTGCGAGTGGTAAAGTGCTATCTGGTGGTGTGGAAGCAAACGCTATGCAAAAACCAAAGCAGTTCTTTGGAGCAGCCCGTAAAATTGAATTTGGCGGTTCTCTGACCATTATTGCTACGGCTCTTGTGGATACCGGTAGTAAAATGGATGAAGTGATTTTTGAAGAATTTAAAGGTACCGGTAATATGGAACTTCAGTTAGACAGAAGATTATCCAATCGCCGGATTTTCCCAGCGATCGATATTATATCTTCTTCTACCCGTCGCGATGACCTATTGTTGGATAAAGATATTCTGCAAAAAATGTGGGTATTGAGAAATCATATGGGTGATATGAACCCGGAAGAGGCAATTAATACGTTGATGAAAAACATGAAAGGAACTAAGAATAATGAGGAGTTCCTGACATCCATGAACAGATAAATATTGATTTTCATTGGCTGGTAATGCCCTAAAGGGATAAGCGTGGAAAAAATTAGCAAACTTTAAAGAGCAGGGATTTCTAAAAAGAAAAGCCGGCTCTTTTTTTATTTAAGGCATTTAATAAAAGAATTTTGTACTTCAAACTATCCCCTCAATATAGTTTGGGGCAAATGAATTCTAAATGAATGTTTTTTCTGAACAAATTGTAATTTGTACTAATGCCCATTGAAAAAACAGATATTGAAACCTTCCTGAAGTTATCAAAAGAATTCCCCGTTCTGGATGTAAGAAGTCCGGGAGAATTTATCCATGCTCATTTTCCGGATGCACATTCGGTTCCTTTATTTACAGATGTGCAAAGAAAAATAATAGGAACGGCTTACAAAAAACAAAGCAGGAAAATAGCAGTTGAAATTGGGATTAACTATTTTTCTGAAAGAATGAAATCCATTCAGAAGGAAGTAATAAAAATTACGGAGGCACGAAGGGAAAAGAAAACAGAAAACTCAGAGGCAACATCACGTCAGCCCGCGTTTTTACTTTATTGCTGGAGAGGAGGTATGCGAAGTGAAACTGTTGCATGGTTGCTGAGTTTATATGGTTACGATATTTATGTATTAAAAGGCGGGTATAAAACCTTCCGGCGATGGACACTCAAGCAATTTGAAAAAGAATACCAATTTAAAATATTAGGCGGTTATACCGGTTCGGGCAAAACGGAAGTTTTGAAAGAAATAAAAAAAGAAGGGGCAAGTGTCGTGGATCTGGAAGGGCTTGCAAATCATCGCGGATCATCCTTTGGGTCTTTGGGACAATATGCTCAACCCTCACAGGAAATGTTCGAAAATCTTTTAGCCTTGGAATTATCCAGACAGGTAAATGGTCATAGCGTATCCGAAAAAACCATTTGGTTGGAAGACGAAAGCAGACATATTGGTTCTGTTGGATTTCCTCAGACTTTTTGGAAACAAATGCAAAATAGTCCCTTGTATTTTATTGACATTCCCTTTCAGGAAAGATTAAATTACATTGTGAATAACTACGGAAATTTCGATAAAGAAGAACTCACCACCTGCATTTTGAATATTCAGAAAAGACTGGGAGGTCTGGAAACAAAAAATGCCCTCCAATTTTTAGGAGAAGGAAATGTGAAAGGATGTTTTGAAATTTTGATCCGGTATTATGATAAATTATACCAAAATGGGTTAGTGAAAAGAGAAAAGTTGCCCGTATTACTAAATAAAATAGCTTGTAATAACGTTGATCAGAACAATGCACGATTTCTAATAAATACTGATTAACGTGTGGTTTCAATTACTTTTACGAAGGGTTACATTCCCCTGGTAGAATTTTCCGAGAAATAAACTGGAATGTAAAAACGATATTTATGCAGCTAAGATTTCTTGTATTTATTATTCTCTTCCCTTTCCAACAACTTTTTGCCCAAAATAATGCACCCCTTCCAAAAGATCTTTCAGGTGTTTGGGCGGGTTATATGTTTAATGATACAACTCAGTTAAATACTGATTTTGAATTAGCTATATCAGAAGAAAAAGGAAAATTTAATGGTTATACCTACACCGTTTTTTTAATCGATGAGAAAAAAAACATGGGAGTTAAAGCGGTAAAAATAAAGGAAAAGAAAGGTGTCCTTTTGATTGAAGATGATAAATTAATCGATCATAATTATGATGCACCGCCGGCCAAAGGCGTACGTGCTTTTATGCAATTGCATTATTCAGAAAACGATTCAGTAGAAATTTTACAAGGGCCCTGGAAAACAAATATTACCCGTGAATACAATTCAGTGACCGGAAAAATTCATCTGGAAAGGAAAAAGAAAATAGAAGAAACGGCCATCATTCCAAAACTCCGGCAACTGGATCTTTTAAAGACATTGAGTTTTGTGCCAAGATCAGGAAATGAGTCATTAAAAGCGAACATAGCCGCTACACAATCTCCTGAGACGTTAAAAGAACTTACACCAATCGCATCCGTTTCAAGGGATGAAAAATCAAATAACACCGTCAGTGCAAATAAAAGAATCAAGGCAGAACCGGAAAAAATAATTCCGGATACAACGATTGTCAATCCGGAGATCACTATTTTCATGTATCCTAAAAAGGATACAGCGCTTGTTGATAATACAAAAAATGAGATAGAAAAAGCTTTATTAGCAAATGCAATGAATGATTCGGCTCTTCAGATTGCAACAAGAAAAAAAGGTAACGAGCCTGTTTTATCTCGGGTGGAAAACACGGTTAAAAGTGTCCCTTCTAAACCGGATTCCCCGGCAGAGAATAATTTGTCTGTTGCTGCTGTTTCGCAGGATAAAAGAATACCTGCAGAAATGCTCTCTAAAAGAGAAATTGAGACGATCAAAACAGTAGAAATCACCCGGGATACTCTTATATTTTCATTATTCGATAATGGTGTGATTGATGGAGATACTGTAAGTGTGTTGCTAAATGGAAAAGTAATTATGTCCAGAGTTGGTTTACTGGCCCGTGCTTATAATGATACCATTTACATTACTCCGGAAATGGGCGATTCAATAAATATTATTTTATATGCAGAGAATCTTGGAAGCATTCCGCCCAACACAGGATTGTTAGTGGTAAGAGATGGAAAAGTCAATCATGAAATCCGCTTCTCCGGTGACTTAAAGAAAAATTCAGCAATTATTTTAAAAAGAAAAAGAAACCTTCATGGAAAATAAAGTGGAATCAATAAAAGAAGAAGAGTTCAAATTAACTCATTTTAGTCGGGGTGCCGGTTGCGGTTGTAAAATATCTCCTGAGGTATTGGAAAAAATCCTTAGCGGCGGATTTGGATTTAAGGATACAAATTTATTAGTGGGAAATAGTAGCAAGGATGATGCGGCGGTGTTGGATCTGGGCAATGGAACCGCATTAATTTCCACTACCGATTTTTTTATGCCTATTG
>JBDSBN010000301.1:0-4325 GCA_039921585.1 Ginsengibacter sp.
CCTACCCTATTGATGAGCATCACGCCAGCGAGCATCCAGGATGGTCTTGAAAGGCACCGGTAAGAATTAATATAAATTTGAAAATATCCTTTCATTCTTGGTGAATTATACACGCACGGATAATGTGCGGGCAAGCGGCAAAAGTAATTTAATCATCAAAATCCAGAGCAGGATTTTATGAAAACGAATAAATTTTACATAACCTTTCAATTCAACCTATTTAATAATATCAAAATCCTGTATTAATATTTTATTATTATTCAAATTCGATCAATCACACAAGAATTATTCAATCCTAAAAAAAATAATATGGTTTAAAATCTGATTATTCAGTATTTTTCAAAAAAACAGATAAATTGAAAAAAATAAATTTTCTCCTGCTTAGTCTTTTCCTGATTTCTTCCATTTCGTTTGCTCAAATCAAATCCCCTGAAGAATTTTTAGGATACAAAATCGGAGCTCGTTTTACTCCGCATTATCAAGTTGTCAATTATTTTCAACACATTGCTCAGGCCGCACCCGGTAATGTAAAAATGGTAAAATATGGGGAAACGAATGAGCTCAGACCCTTATATCTTTCTTTTATTTCTACTGCGGAAAATATATCAAATCTGGAAGAAATCAGGCTAAACAATTTAAGACTGGCCAATCTGGCTCCCGATAAACGAACACCCTCAGAAAATACTCCTGCAATTATTTGGTTGAGTTATAATGTACATGGCAACGAAGCATCTTCTACCGAAGCTGCGATGCTTACCCTTTATTCTTTGATAGACCCAAATAATAAAGAAGCAAAAGACTGGTTAAAAAATACCGTAATCATTATCGACCCATGTTTGAATCCGGATGGAAGAGACCGGTATGTAAATTGGTACAATTCAATCGTCGGGAAACATTTTAATCCGGAATTAAATAGTCGGGAACATCAGGAGCCATGGCCAGGTGGCAGAAGTAATCATTATAATTTTGATCTTAACAGAGATTGGGCCTGGCAAACACAAACAGAAAGTAAAGCCCGAATCAAGCAATATAATCAATGGCTACCTCAGGTACATGTAGATTTTCATGAACAAGGTATCAACGCACCTTACTATTTTGCTCCGGCTGCAGAACCCTTTCATGAGGTGATTACACCCTGGCAAAGAGATTTCCAAAAAATGATCGTGAAAAACAATGCAAAATATTTTGACAAAAACAACTGGCTCTATTTTACCAATGAAGTTTTTGATCTTTTTTACCCTTCGTATGGAGATACTTACCCTCTTTATAATGGATCCATTGGTATGACCTATGAGCAGGCAGGAAGTGGTGCAGCCGGATTAGGCGTGATCACTGCTGAAAAAGACACCCTCACACTTTACGATAGGGCATTACACCATTTCACTTCCGGAATGGCTACTATAGAAACTGCTTCTTTAAACTCAACCAAATTAATCCAGGAGTTTCGGAAGTTTTTTAATGAAGGAATCAGTGGAAACATTGGCGACTACAAAACGTATATTATTAAAAATGAAGAGGGCAAAGAAGAGCAGATCCGCTCATTGATCTCTCTTTTAGAAAATAATGGAATTCAATACGGAACAGGATCCGGAAGCGGTAAAGGATATCGTTATCTTACCCAAAAAGAAGAAAGTTTCCAGATTGGAGCAAATGATCTTTTAATAAGTGCCGCTCAGCCAAGATCTGCTTTCATTAAAGTTCTTTTTGAGCCTCAATCAAAATTATCAGACTCAGTAACCTATGATATTACTGCCTGGGCAATGCCTTATGCTTTTGGACTAAATTCTTATGCCACCAAACAAAAGATAAATGTAAACAACGGTAAAGTTTTTAAGGATTTTGAAAAAAATGATCCGGCAGATGCTTACGCGTATGTAATTAAATGGCAGGGAGTTTCTTCTGCAGGAACGGTAGCCCGCCTTTTAAACAAAGGAATAAAAATGCGTTATTCTGAATCAGATTTCAGCATCGGAGATCAATCATTTAAACGAGGATCCGTAATCATATTAAGAAAAGGAAATGAACATCTGGGAAACACTCTTTGGCAAACAGTGGCCGTAGAATGTAATGCTCATAAAATAACCATGTATCCTGTAGCTACAGGAATGGTTACCAAAGGATTTGATTTTGGCAGTTCCATGGTTCGCGCAATGAAGCCAGTAAAGGTTGCAATGCTTACAGGAGAAGGAGTCAGTTCTTTAGCGGCAGGACAGGTTTGGGATTTTTTCGATAATACGCTAGAGTATCCAATTACCCTGATTAATAATAATCATTTTGCCAAAACAGACTGGAATAATATCGATGTACTTATTATGCCTGACGGGCGCTATGATTTTCTAAATGATAAAGATATAGCTGCAGCATTTGAACAATGGATACGCAAAGGAGGCAAAGTCATTGCTCTGGAAAGAGCCATGGCTCAATTATCGAAACAAACCTGGAGTAATTTAAAATCTAAATCAGACTCGACTAGTAAGAAGGATGTCAAAAAAGACCCTTATGAATACTTAAAGTCTTATCAGGATAGAGAAAGAGAATCCATTTCAGGAAATATTCCCGGTGCTATATACAAAGTGGATGTAGACAATACTCATCCCTTAATGTTTGGGTATTCAAATTATTATTACAGCTTAAAACTGGAGGATGCTGTTTATGAATTCATGAAGAATGGATGGAACGTGGGCGTGATAAAAAAAGAAAGTTTACTTTCTGGCTATGTAGGTCATAAATTAAAAACCAAATTAGAAGATTCTGTGATATTTGGAGTTCAGGATTTAGGAAAAGGAACGGTGACCTATTTAGCAGATGATGTACTATTCCGGAATTTCTGGGAAACAGGAAAACTCATTTTATGTAATGCAGTGTTTTTAGTTGGACAATAATTTTTATTCCAAATTGTATAAAAAATGGGCTACGATTACATAGCCCATTTTTTTATAATTGAAAAACACAATTCTTTCTAAAATCAGTTTTACTTTCCTATTCTGTATAATCTTCCCTGATCCGTAACGGCATAAAGAGCACCGTCTTTTCCTTGTGTAATATCTCTAAAACGCTGACCTTCTTTTTCAAGAAGTCTTTCCTCCCCAGCTATTTTATTATTTTTGATTACTAAACGTACGATATGCATTCCACTCAATGCAGAAACGAATAAATTATTTTCCCATTCAGGAATTACCTTACCGCTATAAAATGTGATTCCACTTGGAGAAGTTACCGGATCCCAATAATAAACAGGTTGTTCCATTCCTTCTTTTTGTTGAATAGCTTCACCAATTTTTGGCCCTGCGTATTCAATGCCGTAAGTGATCGTTGGCCATCCATAATTTTTACCCGGTTTCACCAAATTGATCTCATCGCCGCCTCTTGGTCCAAATTCAGATTCCCATAAATCACCGGTAACCGGATGAAGCGCAAGCCCCTGAACATTTCTATGACCATAGGAATACAATTCAGGCTTTGCATCTGAGCGGCCAATAAAGGGATTTCCCGCTGCAGGTTTTCCTTCAGTTGTGATTCGGATAATTTTTCCAAGGGAAGAATTTAGATCCTGCGCCTGTGGTCTTGTTGCCATATCTGATCTTTCACCTGTACTGAAAATAATATTGCCTGTTTTATCAAACAGAATTCTGGACCCATAATGAAGCGTGCCATTATATGCCGGCGTCGCCTGGTAAATAATAGTTGCATTCTCAATCGATCTCTCATCACTCGCCAATTTCCCCTTTGCTACCGCAGTGAGAGTTCCTTGCGGAGTATTTTGAGAAAAGGTCCAGTAAACTATTCGGTTATTTGCAAAATTCGGATCTGTGGTCACTCCTAATAAACCGCCCTGACCCTGGGAATTCACGGCAGGCAAACCGGTAATATTTCCGCCTAATGTGCCATCAGGAGAAGCAATGCGCATGACCCCCTCTTTTTCTGTAATTAATAATCTTCCGTCGGGAAGTGCAGTAATGCCCCACGGTCTTTTAAGACCTTCCGACAAGATCTTTCCTTGATAAGAGGATCTTGTTTTCACACCGCCAATTCTTGTTTGTCCTACGAAGGCAGGTAAATAAGCGGTATTGGGAGCCTTAGTTTCTACCGGAGCCAATAAAGTGTCCGTAACTGTTTCTATTATATTTACCTCATCCTTTTTAGCGGAAGATCCACAGGAGATAAATATGATTGCAATACCTGCTGTCAAAACGAGTAAATTATTTTTCATAAATACTTTTTAATAAATTATAATTTTTTTAAAGAATCTTATAAAATTGATGAAAATTAAAACCTTTATCTTAATTAGAGATGAATCAAGATATAAAAGTTCTTACAATAATCGT
>JBDSBN010000302.1:0-3309 GCA_039921585.1 Ginsengibacter sp.
ATTTACTTGCGTAGGTACAGTTAATTTATAGATACTTGGAATGGGTGGCATACCGGAAAGTACATATGGGGCAGGACCTCCAAAAGCGCCACAATCTATTCCCGTACCATTCAACTGTCCCGCTCCAATTGCAGGAGAACCGGCTTTTATTACAAATCGCCCATCATGGGAAAATCCGGAAGTAGGACTAAGGCTTCCATTATTAAAATTTTCATACACATTTGTCAGGTTAACACTTAGCTGATTATTATTTCCTGACTGAATGCCTGTATTATTCGCTATATTATTATGAAATGCATTGGATCCCAAATATGTCGAAAAAGAGGGCGAAAAGAAAATATTGTTTTGAAAAATACAATTTGCGACAGCGAAGGAATTATGATAAGTAAAATTATTATTTATAAAATAGGCAGAGCTATTATCTAAATTTCCGGCAAAACTAACTGAAGTGCCAATTATATTATTATGAAATAATACATCTTTTGCTATTCCGGTGGCAGTTTGTGAAGTGATAGATCCTCCATAAGGGAAAAAATTCTGCCGTATAACACAATTATTTGCAAAACTGTTTGCTTTATAGGCCAATCTTAACCCGCTTATATGACTTCTTTCGATTACGATTGCGCTATCATTTATAAAGATGGTTGAAGCCACTACACCAGACAAAACGCTTCCCATTGTTCCGGGATCAAATGTAAGGTTCCCGGAAATAGTTGCCTCTGCTTTGTTCCATTGGGTTTTAGAATTATGTACGTCTGATAAAAAATATCCGGTACCAAGGATAATTAATCTCTTTTTTATGATGGTTCCTGAATAATTATTGGGACTGGATTCTATATAGATCGTATCACCCGGAAGTACATTTTCAGAATTCACTGCATCAGAAAGAGTAGAAAAATCTGCGTTTAATCCGGGAATATTATTCAAACGCCAACTTTTTTGAGCTTGTGCGAATGTAGAAAGTACAAAGATTGAAGTTAGAGCTAATAATATTTTTCTCATAAAAGGAATGTTTTTGAAGTTTACTGACAATAGACATTATATCAGGTAAACTTACTAAACTAACCGAGCTACAAGAAGGCAACTTAGTAAAGAGATACCCTCACTTATTAAACTTTCCTCTTCATTGAGTTAAGTGATGATAGGACATAATAAAAAATAGAAAAAAAATAGGACACGCAAAAAGTGACCCGGCAATATTAAAACTTTAAAAGTGCGAAAATGGGTACTTTATCAGGTGGATTCCTTTTCCTTTCCATGTATCTTAATGATACTCTCTGTCATTTTTAAATACGTGTAGCGTAATTCAGGATAAGGAGCCAGGGCTTGTAGGTGACGGTTTAAGGTAAAAACATCATTTCGAATTGCCGGACCTGTTTGAGTTAAAAATGGAGAATGATTTTTAATACGTTCATTGACTTCATTTATCAATGGGAAAAGCGCCTCAAATTCCAATCTTTCTTTTTGACAAAAGAGCTCTCCTAACGCATACATATGATTGGAAAAATTGCTCACAAACACAGCTGCCACATGGTAATTCAAACGTTGTTTATCATCTGCTTCAATTACTTTTCCTGAAAGACTTTTGGCGAAGCCTAAAATTTTATGACGATTTTCCTGTGTATTTCCATCAACTAAAAAAGGGATTTCTGGTACATGTGTGGTTACTTTTGATAAAGATTGCAGAGGGTACAACACTCCAAATTTATCTGAACAGTTTTTTAACACATTCATAGATACAGCTCCTGCTGTATGAACGACAAATTTATCCTTAAGGGCAGAATTTTTATGAATAGAATCTAATGCGGCATCATTCAATGCGACAATATACATATCGGCTTCTTCATACTCAGTATCTGACAAACTGCCTGTTTTTGCTCCATATAAGGAAGCCAATTGTTTGGCATTATCAGGATTTCTGCTTATTATCTGAACCAGTTCATGTCCTGCACTTTTAATTAAAACTGATAATATTGTGGCTGTGTTTCCGGAACCTAACATCACAATCTTCATAAAAACATATTTTAGCTTACAAAAATTGTAAGGGTAGATTATAGGATAGATTATATTTTGCAACTTCATTCAATGAATCTGTTGCTTTATTATAAACGAATTTCATAAACAATAATTGTAATTAGTTTGGAATTATTTAATTGCATGGAATAAACGAAACTTACTTGAAAGATACAAATAATGCAAACAGCACTTATTTATTATAAAATAACTGAAAAAAATTTGAGTTTTAATTTTTAAACTAATATTGCAGGAGATCTTTTGAATAAAAAAAGATATATTCAGAAAAGACAAAATAGAAATTACAAGAGAATATGGCAAAAAATTTATTGATAGTAGAGTCGCCGGCAAAAGCCAAAACAATTGAAAAAATTCTTGGTAGCCAGTACGAGGTGAAGAGTTGCTATGGTCACATTCGTGACCTTGAAAAAGATGATATGGGTATTGATATAGAAAACAATTTCACCCCACGTTATAAAGTTCCTGATGAAAAATTGAAAGTAGTTCGTGATCTGAAACAACTTGCAAAGAAAGCAGAAACTGTTTGGCTGGCTTCGGATGAGGATAGAGAAGGAGAAAGTATTAGCTGGCACCTGGCAGAAGTTTTGGGCCTGGATGTAAACAATACGAAAAGAATTGTTTTCCATGAGATTACAAAACCCGCAATTAACCGTGCAATTGAAAACCCACGCTTAATAAATATGAACCTGGTAAACGCCCAACAGGCACGCCGGGTAGTAGACAGACTGGTGGGTTTTGAATTATCACAAGTTTTATGGAGAAAAATAGGCATGAAAGGCGGACTTAGCGCAGGTCGTGTACAAAGTGTTGCGGTAAAATTGATCGTAGAAAGAGAAAGAGAAATCAATCAGTTTGTAGCTACCAGTAATTTTAAAATTGAAGCGAAATTAGCTTCAACCGATTCTTCCGGAAAAATCATGAGTTTTAAGGCGGAAGACGGAAGTGAAAGAACGATCGAAGCAGCAGAGAAATTTCTAGAAAATTGTAAAAATGCGCAATACTCAGTAAAGGATATTGTGGTAAGACCCGGAAAGAGAACTTCCGCAGCACCTTTTACCACATCTACTCTTCAGCAGGAGGCAAGTAGGAAACTCGGGTATAGTGTGAGCAAAACGATGTTGCTTGCACAAAAACTCTACGAAAGTGGTAAGATCACCTACATGCGTACAGACAGCGTGAATCTTAGTCAGACATCAAAAGATCAGTGCCAGGTAGAAATATTGAAGAATTACGGAGAGAAATATTTACAATTACGTAATTATAAAAATAAAAACG
>JBDSBN010000303.1:0-11695 GCA_039921585.1 Ginsengibacter sp.
GGGAGGCCAATCCAGGTAACAAAAAACGAACAAATCAAGGTAATGATCATGGTATTAGTCAGCACATTGAAATAAGCACCGGCAACGCCGCTCATCAGGAAAAAAGGAATAAAAATAACAATGGTACTGATGGAAGAACCGATCATAGCTGGCAATAAAAAACGAATCGCTTTTTGCACCACTGTTTTATATTCATCATCGGGGTGTTCCTCATGTGAGCGATGGATTTGTTCTACAACAACTATGGCATCATCAATGATTAACCCAATGGCCGCGGCAATGGCACCAAGGGTCATGATATTTAATGTGTACCCGATCGTATCAAAAACAATTAAGGTAGCAGCAAGTGTGACAGGAATTGTAATCAAAATAGTGGCACTTGCTTTAAAGGAGCGCAAGAAAATGATGGCGACTATGATAGCCAGCAATAAGCCAATCCACAAACTATCTTCGACGCTTTTTACTGAGAGATTTACAAAATCCGCCTGGTTGTAATACGGTTTCACAACAACATCTTTCGGAAGAATCTTTTCAAGTCCGGCGACTTTCAATTCCATGTTTTTTGAAACATCCACCAGGTTGGCATTCGGCTGTTTAATGATGGCAATCAAAATACCTTCCCGCCCGTTTGCATTTACTTTTATATACTCAATCGCTTCCCTGGCTTGAACATTTGCGATATCCTGAAGCTGAATGACCCGTTTCCCGCTATTACTTACCACAATCGTTTTCAATTGATCAATAGATTGAGCGGATGCATCTGTTACCGTAAGATATAACAGCCGGTAATCCACGAGGTACCCATTGGATTTAATAAAATTAGTTTGGCTCAATGCGTTATTGACTGCCTCCGGCGTAAGAGAAAGCGCACTCATTTTTTGCTGATCCAATTGCACCCAGTATTCCTTTTTTTTGCCCCCGATGACCCGCACTTCTGAAACGCCATTCACCTGGCTCAAAAAGGGTTTGATGGTGTATTCCGCTAAATCCTTCAACTGAACCGGTGACAAAGAATGACTTTCAATTGAATACCCCATGACAGGTAAAATAGAAGGATTCATTTTCTCTACCTTAATGATCACCTCCGGTGGTAACGTATTTCTTATCTCGGCAATCCTGGACTCTATTCTTTGCTTGCTTAAATCCACATCTGTCTTCCAATCAATAAACGCAGAAATCTCACAGCTTCCGCGGCTGGTTGTACTCCGAATCTTCGTTAGATCCGGAATCGATTTAATGGCATTTTCCAGCGGTCGGGTTACTGTCACCATCATCTTGTCCACAGGTTGCAAACCGGCATCAGCGATAATCTTAATTTTAGGAAACGTGATTTCCGGAAAAAGAGAAACCTGCATTTTTCCATAGGCAAAAAGACCTGCAATGATGATCAAAGCAAGGGTGACTGCCAAAGGATTTCTATAGGTGGTGAAAAAACTCTTCACTGAAACTTATTTTAAGAGTAAATTTTATAAAACGATGCTGTATTCCCGTATAGAAAACCTTTTCTGACTCCACCCTACTTCTGCCTCACCAAGACTAAAGCGGTATCTCCCAACCCATAATTTCCCGTCAGTAAAATTTTATCATTAGGAGAAAATTGTGGAGAAAGAATTTCTACATTATCCCCGGTTTCCAGTCCTGCCTTTACCGGAACTTTTACTGCGGTACTATCATTAATCAGTTTCATGACCCAGAACGTATTCAAGGTCTCATCCGTCAATACTGCATTCTTATTCAAGATTTGGGCAGCCGTTTTAAACTGTTTTATCAGCCGCACTTTAGCAACCAAATTCACCGGAAATTGTTTCGAAGAAATTACCTGCAGGGCAACCGGTTGTGTTTGTGAAAGGGAATCAACCATTGGCAGGGACGATCCTACGGAGGCTTCCAATTTCTCTCCATCAGGTAATATCAGTTGTACACTTTTTCCTGGCGGTACATATTGCATGTATTCGTAGGGTACATTCATCAGGAAACGGAAGCTTTTTGAATCGCTGATGGTGGCCAATTGCTCTCCATCCTGCACATAATCTCCTTCCCGGAAATTGACCTGGGCAATATATCCGGAAGCATCGGCACGGACTATATTAATACCCGAAAATTTAAAACTGGAGTCAAGTTGGTTTACGGCATTACCAATTGCCCTGGCTTCTTTTGTTTTTAAAACAAATAGAACTTGTCCTTTGCGAACCATGTCGCCAAATTGGATGGTTGCTTTTTGAATGTATCCATTCAGATTTGATTTTACAAAAGTTTGTTGCAAAAAAGCGGAGGTGGCATTGAGTTCGATATAATCCTCTAAAGATGAAATTGAAACGGAAGTAACAGTCACCGGCGTTCGAATTTCCGGGGCAACATCCTGCGTGGTTACACTTTTTTCCTTGCAACTTAATAGCAACACTGTAAACAGGCAAAACAATAATGTAGATAAATGCGTTTTCATTTTAGTTTTTATAAAAAATCACAAGTTCAGATTCCAGTAATTTAATTGTTGAATCACCTGGTATTTCGCAATCTGATTTTGAACAAGCAAATTTTTAGCCGTGATATAATTATTTAAAGCGAGTATATAATCTGTCATTCTGATATCCCCTGTTTCTAAAAGTTTTCCATTTACATTGATTAATGTTTGCAAATAAGCTATTTGTTTATTTATAGGCGCAGCAAGGTTTTCAAGTTCGTGTAATTGTTGTAGCAAGAGCTTGATTTGCTGTTGATACCGGCGAAAAAAATAGTCCCGTTGATTTTGCCTCGTTCGTTCCTGAATATCCAATTTGGACATTTGTAGTCGTTTTTGATTTCCATCATAAATCGGGATACTCAAATTTAGACCGACATTGTAACCAAAATTCTTGAGGGGCGTAATCATTAAAGTAGATTGATAACCTGCATCGGCAAACAGACTCACCTGCGGCCGGTATTGAATTTCCGAAGTCAGGCGTTCATTATGAAGTCGTAAGCTATCCAATTCAAAATTGCGGAGAAAGGGAGATGGTGCCAACTGATCATACACGACCATTTCCAGTGTGGGTTCAGAAAGCGTTTGTGTTGTTGTATCCATGATTCCGGAGAGATAGTTCAGCGTCGCATAATCATTTTTATATTGAACAAATAATTGGCTTCGGTTTAATTGTTGTTGCTGAAGAGTAACCAGGAAAGAAAGGTAATCTGCCTGTTTATAAATATTTTTTCCCGTTAGGATCTTCAGAATCTTTTCTTCTTTGGATAATAATTCGACCAGTTGGTCATTAAAATTTAATTGAAGCTGAACACTATAGGTTTGTATATATTGACCAATTATCGATCTCTTCAAATCCTGTTTATAAAGGACTGTAGAATTATTTAAAGAATCCGATTTAAGTTGAAGGCTTTTAAATTGAAGGCTTAGGTTTCGCTTATTATATATTTGTTTGTTGAGGGCTACAAGGGCTGAAACCTGTTGTCCGTTCGTAATCGCAGCATCATAACCATACCCATTGATTATAGGAGCATAATAGGCATTTCCATTCCCGGTAAATTGGAATTTATTTGCGGCAACAATAAGCTGGCTATCTATTCTGTTAGATAAAATCAGGTTTTCAAATTCTGAAAATTTTGGATCATTGTGTATGGATTGATTGATAAAATAATCCATTGTTCGCGTTTGCGCACGGGATGAAAATGTCGCGAAGAGGAAACAAAAAAATAAGATCCTGATTTGATTCATAATAAATAAGGAAATAAGTTCATCTATTTTTTAGACCGTTAACACGCTGCTTCCTTGGTTCGTGAGGACACGAACCAAGGAACCGGGTTCGTGAAGACACAAACCAAGGAACCGCTTTCCGTGGTTCGTAAAGACACGAACCAAGGAGCCGGCTTTCAGTGGTTAGTGAGGACACAAACCAAGGGACCGAACCAAGGGATCGCGAACCAAGGAACCAGACACGAACCAAAAGACCGAATAAACAAATGGTGATTCCATGCCGCTGTAAAAAGGGAGCAGAAATTTCTCCCCGCTCCCAAGTCAAACTTTCCTACTAGCTTATTAAATTGAATTCAATTTATTTTTCAACTTTCACAAAGTTTCCCTGCATGTCGAAAATGACATCTTTTCCATTAACCTCTGCTTCATAGGTTGTTTTGCCATTCTTATCGGTCACTTTACCTGCTTCTTTTATTTTAGCAGATTTGTAATGTGTTTTCACATATTGAAGCGACGCTTTTGGAAGTTGATCAATAGGAATAGCTTCTACGGCCTCCATAAACTCTCCTGCCGGAGTGAATAACACTGAATTTGCTTCACCGTCTTTACCACCCCAATTAGCTTCAAAATTTCCATGTTCTTTTTCCCAGGTCACCTTACTTGCTGAAGGATATTTATGCATCAATGCCGCTTTGACTGCTGATGGAACGCTTACTCCTGACTTCTGTTCTTTCTCTTCTTTTTCCTTATTTTTCTGAGTGGTTTGTGCAGAGGTTGCAAAACTTAAAACCATTAATAAGGAACCAAATGCGATAATCTTTTTCATTTTTTTAAATTTTAGGCTGTAATAATTTATACAAACCTAAATCCTCAATCTGAAGCAATTCTGAAGTGCTCTATTCTCTAGAGAAATTAGTGATCCATTTATGTTTTTATTTCGAATCCATAGGAGTAAAACAGAACCTAAATGGTCATGATATTTAGCTCTTATCTCCTGTATTGCCACATGGCTTTTACCCATGAATGAATGAGATAAATCAAGAGGGGCTTTAGCCCAGGATAGAATGTCACCTTGATTTTAAAAGAAGAGAGAATTTGGGCTAAAGCCCGGCGAACACAGCTTTTGACACCACCAGCTAAAGATGGAGGAAATTTTAAAAAGACAACTTTTTCATTAGTATTTAAATAAAAAGATCCTGTTGCAGGACAAACAAAACTTTATAGAACTAAACTTACAAGAACTCTATTCTAATAAAGTTTACAAGATTTAAAAGGAGTACAGAATAATTTTATTTATTTCTGATAAAACCGATGCAGAAATCCGGGTGATCCTACAATTGATCTTCACCAGAATTTTTAAGTAAACTCAATTCTTAGGGTATGGTTACCGTCCTTGAAGAAATAGGAAACGCGGAAATCACAGGCATCGCAAATGGATTTGACAATGGATAATCCGAGTCCCAGAGAATCCGGTGCAACACTATTTTTTGCAAACCTTTGGAAAAGGTATGACGCATCTCCAACCGAATCAGTACCGGTATTTACAACACTTAAACTCTTGCTATCTAGAAAAACGGTCATTTCCCCATCGATATAATTGTGTTTGATAGCATTGAGAAGCAAATTGGAAATTAATATCTCTGCAAGTGATTCATTCATTTCAAGGAACACATTTTCAGTGATTTGCTTTTCTATCCGGATACTTTTGGCAGATGCTAATTCTTCAAAATCCCTAACCAAACGGCTAAGAATAGCCGAAAGATCTATCTTTTCGGTTATTTTAAATTGCCGGTTTTCTATTTTGGCCAGCAGCAATAAAGATTGATTCAACCTGGAAAGCCTGGAGGCTGCTTCATGAATACCTTGAATCAGATTAACCTGAGATTCATCCAGGTTTTCCATTTGTGCTAATAACTCCGTCTTGTTTTTAATAATGGCCAACGGCGTTTGAATCTCATGAGAGGCATTTTCTGTAAAATTTTTAAGACTTTCATAATCACTACTTATCTTCTCTAATAATGAAAGAGCCGTTTTGTTCAGCTCTTTGAATTCGCTTATTTCTGTTTCTGTCGGAACAAATGAGTTTTTAGAAGAAAAATTAAATTGCTTTATTTGACCTAAAGTATCATTAAACGGCTTCCAAAGTTTCTGTAACATAAAACGGCTGGATAAAAATAAAGCCATCAACAAAAACGCAATGACTGCAATTGTAATGACCAGAATTAGTTGAATGATATCCTCCGTTTCCTGCTGGGATTTTAAAACTTTAGCCCGATAATTTTGCCCTTTTACCCGGATTAGAAATTCTATTTTACGATATGTTTCCTGCTCATTCTCCTCCGGACCAAATCGTTGTTCCGTTGAGTATCCACCCCTCAGAGAATTTAATTCAGTAGGTTGAAATTGAATGACCTGGTCTTTAAAATTAGAGGTTTCAGGAAGTGAACCTGTTTTTGCAACATGCCGGATAATTTCCTTTTTTTCCACTTCAAGATCTTTATCTAATTGACTGATCAAAACATAATGAATGATAAAATAATAAGCCAGACTGCTTACCAGAAATACCCCGATAATAACCGGCATTGTAAGCCGGTTATACTTGGCAATTAGTTTCATTGGTCGGTAAATTTATAACCCATCCCGTAGACCGATTTGATATAATCCCCTGCCCCGGCCTCCAGCAATTTCTTTCTTAGGTTTTTTATATGCGTGTAAATAAAATCAAAATTTCCGCTTAGGTCATAATCCCAAAGATGTTCAGCTATTGCATCCTTAGAAATAATTCTTCTTTTGTTAGAAAGGAAATACAAAAGAAGTTCATATTCTTTCTTAGTGACCTCCAATGAATTTCCATCAACACTTACCGTTTTCCTTTGGGTATCTACCTTTAGGTTTCCAAACTCAATAATATTAGAGCCTTCAAAATTCTTTCTTCTGATGATGGAAGCAATCCGTGCATTTAATTCAGAAAGGTGGAAGGGTTTTGTCAAATAATCATCAGCACCAAGGTTTAGCCCTTTAATTTTATCATCCAGGGAATTTTTAGCGGAAATGATCAGCACGCCATCCGTTTTTTTATCTTCCTTTAAATTCCGCAGAATTTCCAGGCCACTTCCATCTGGTAAAGTAATATCTAATAAAATGCAATCGTAGTCGCAATAGTCAATTTTATTCATGGCTGTTTCAAAACTATCAGCCACATCGCAAAGGTATTCCTGAACAGAAAGGTAAGCGCATATACTTTCACTCAGGGCTTTTTCATCTTCTACAATTAGGATTTTCAAAGCAATATATTTTTGAAAAATTACAACATGATTCTGAAGAAACTCTGAATTATTATAAAAACTTCTCATTTTAAAATTTAATTCCAATGGATACATGGAGTACAAAAGCTGACCTACCAGGCTACATTAATAAAATTTAGATAAAATGTAAATACCAGCAGGATTCGATCAAAAGATTCTTTTCGCATTTCAGTTAGCAGACAAGTATTTCAATTTCATTCTTCCAAACACATAAAAAGGCTGTCCAATTTGGAACAGCCTACCACCGGGGAAAACCACTATCTATTAATTTTTAATTTAAATACATGCTACTTTTATCCACGGAGATAGCATATATCCTCCCATTCTTTTTAATCTTTTACAAATTTCAAAACCTCCATTCTATTGCCATCAGAAAACCGTATAAAATAAGAACCTCTTGGGATCTGATCAATTTGAATGGTATTTGAACCTTTTGAAATTGGTCTTTTCAAAAGTACTTTTCCTGCCAGATCCGTTATCACCAGATTTCGATAATTCAACTCATTTCTGATATACAAATAGTCATTTGCCGGATTGGGGTAAATCACCATGGCACGGCTTAGGGAAGACTTTAATGTTACAATGCCACTTAGTGTACTTCTGCCATCAAGATCTGTTTGTTGCACCCGGAAATAATTCAAGGCATCAGACGTGGCTTCTACAAGACAACTATACAGATCTGAATTGCTTGCCTGCACCTGATATACATTCGAAAAATGAATACCATCTGCGCTTTGCTGAACAGTATAATCCTTCACATTTACTTGTTGCGCAACCTGCCAGGATATTTTTGCTTTATTATTTATCCATTCGGCCTGTACATTCAGCCATTGCAAAGGCAATGCTCCCGCTGCTTTTTGAATAAAGAAATTACTGAAACTATTGACTGCTATTTCGATATAATACCCGCCGGGAACGGCTGACCACGATTGTGGAACAACCGTTTGTTCACCTGCAACGAAAATAAAAGAAGGAGGCGCAGAGCCTGTAGCGGGCTGTTTGACAACGGCTAGATCACCCGGCGATGAGATCGATGGATCGGCAGCTTTTAATGCATCAAATTCAGCCTGCGTAAAAAATAAGCGGATATTAATGGTGGCCGCTCCACCAGGATCATTTTCAGGCGTAATGGAATAATTCCGGTCAAGATAAGGCCTGCCATTGTACGTGCGAATAGCTCCCAGGTTTTCGTAGACGGAAACAGCCACATTTCCCAAGTTATAATTATCTAATATTTCTACAACCGGGCTTGATGTAATTCCATTCGAAGCTTCAATGGTAGTGTAATGATGACTGCTACCTATAAGCATAGTAGGGTCACCAGGAGTGGCTCCATAATAATTGACCAATTGTTTTACGGCTTTATAGGGTGGCACGTATGAACTCACATTCAAACTATCCAAATGCCGCATGAATATATTATTACCGGTGTTAGGGGGCCGGCGGTTGTCAAACCAATTTAATACAGCAGTTCCGTTAAAAGGATCTATGGCCATAAAAGGATCATTAGGCGTATAATAATTACCTTGAAATAATCCCAATCCTGTTGGTTTTCCCATTGCTCCCCACGCAAGTTCACTTCCATTTACTATTGGGCTCACCCTGTTCGATCTGCTATTGGCTGCTACATAAAAAACACCATTACCATTGTTATCTACTGCAATTTGAGGTGGACCATAGCTGATATAATAACTCTCTTTTCCGATGACAACACCATTTTTATTATTTGTATTGGCCCTTAGGGCAAATGAGTCAGAATTTACCCTGTCTATCTTTAAATTCTGTAACAAAACATTTCTGGTGCCACCGTTACCAACAGGCGCAGATGCATAAATTTTATTTCCGCCCGTCCCCAGGCTAAAATCATAAAAATATGAGCCGGAAGGATCGTATATCAGAGTGTCATTATTTTGCCCGGTATAAGTACCGATCTTATTTTGTCCTGGCGGTGGACCGGTAAAAACAGTGGTCGGTTTAAAATATGGACCTGTAAAATAGGCATAGGGAATATCAGTGAATTTTTCCTGAGGCCGAACAATAATTTGGGTAAACCAACTTGTTATCTGATTATTACCGATAAGACTGCGCTTGTTAACCGCATAAACATTTACATTCATGTTTCCATCGGTAGGAATTACCGCCCCCTTTATATGCTGTGCGTCATAAGCAAGATTGTCTAATGACCCAAACCCAAGACTAACAATAGAGTAATTCGTATAAGTGTAAACATTGGGATTCGAGCCGCAGACAATTGTATAGGATTGCACATCCAATTTAAAATATTGTACTACACTGTCTTTTAAAAATGAATTGTTAGGCGAAGTTGTATTTTGTTTTGCCCTCCACAACCAGTTATACCCGGTTATAATTCTTTCATTTCCTCCTGCGTTTTGCGTCATGGTCATTGCGATATTGCATCCTTTTTGTAAATCCGGATATATTTTATAATCTAATACACCGGTTGCAGGATACACTACATTGTAATAAATGCCGCAATTACCCAATTGCTGAACTAACAGTGCATTTTTGTTCAAAACTCCATCGCTGCCACCATAATATTGCAGAACACCACTGTTATCTTTATAGCAAAAAACATATAGGTCTGTGTTCTGCATTAGCCCGATAAAAAATCCTTTGTTCCCGTCTGCAATCAGTTGCGTATTTACATGTGCGTTAGGAGTATTGGATGTCGCAATCTTATTACCGGCTCCTGGAAAAACAAGTGATCCGTCACTTTTAATGTGCTGTATCATGGCCCTTTCCCAAACGTAAGAAGATATACTATCATCCGCATACGCAATGTACATACCTCCGGCACTGTCAGTGGCTGCATAACTATAATTTCTATAATCTGCATTAGCAGCACTAAAAAAATGTTGGCTATTGGTACCAGAAGAAACAGGAATGCCATCAACCGTCCAAAGTTGCACGCCATTCTTATTATATTTCTGCGCATAAACTTGAATAGCTGCGGGGTTTCGATGATCTTGCCACACTACAATAAAACCACTGTCTGGAAAGCTTTGGAGAACAAAATTTTCCAGCTGATTATTTGTTTGCGTACAAACCGCCATGTGCAAGCTATCATAAAATTGATTGGTTGTATTGCTCCATTGGGCTGAAAGATTCAGGCCTGTGGCAACAAGAAATAATGTAAAAATGAATTTCATGTCAAATCTTTTTGAAATGAAGGAATTATTTACATTAAACGACAGAGTATAAGAAATAATTCTATCTAAAATTAGAAATAGTTGATGGGTAGAAATAGTAAAAATGCGACAAGTTTTACCGGCTACTAATCCGGCTGATATAATTCTCTTCTAATAATGGAACATGCTTTAGTAACGATGCCGGAGCCTCACCGCAAAATCTTTTAAAGTCTTTGATCAGGTGCATTTGATCAAAATAGCCTGACTGGTGGGCAACAGAGGTCCACGTCATAGATGGGTCGTTCAGTTTGAGTTCGAGGGCCTTATTAAAGCGGGAAATGCAACAAAGTTGTTTGGGTGACATCCCTGTTTCATTCATAAAAACACGTTCGAAATTTCGCATACTCATGCAGGCATAATGCGCAAGCCAATCAAGGTTAACCAGACCTGCATTTTTTGAGATCAGGTTTGATGCCATCGTAATACGGTCCTTATAATCAACACCTTTTCTTTTGTTTAAACATTGCATCAACCAATCATTGACAAGTCGGGCCATAGCTTGAGGATTTTCTGCTTCTGACAATTGCTCTTGCAACAATTTAAGATCTGAATGAAAGATGTCTCCACTCCAAACAATCCTGTCTGTTATTTCGCAAGGAGAAATATTAAATAATGTATAAAATCCATGAGGTTGAAAAATAATTTGCAGGAATGCATATTTCCCATTGAAAGTCATATCTCCATTGTATTGAGTAGACATACCCACCACATCGCAGTTCCTTCCTCTTTTTAAAATATTACCGGTGCTGTGGTCAGTTAAGGTTGCAGGAAGATCTTTGAAGAAGAAAATAATATTGGTCTTGTGGGAAGCGTGCCATGGTTTTATCAGATCTCTACCACAGGTATCAAATTCACGGTAGGCATAAACACGCACAAACGGTGCCAGTACTGGCGATGGAGCGAATTCTGAAGTGGTGATCATACTTCGTATTTAAATTCAATCGAAATCAGAAGTAATTTACGAAATATACTTGTTGAAAGATAAAATCCTGGAAGGATTTATACAGAGGAAGAAGCTACTGACTGAAGTCAGTAGGTACAAAATGGACCATGCCTACGGCATTCACCTCCCACCCTGGTTGGTGTCTCCACGAACCAAAACCGGATAGGTAAAAAATAAATTCCCCGAAACGAACAGATAGGTTTTAAGTATTCTAACACATCGGAGTTTCTGGCAAAATTCTCCCTCCCTGGTTCGTGTCTCCACGAATCAAAACCGGATAGGTAAAAAATAAATTTCCCGAAACGAACGGATAGGTTTTAAGTATATA
The DNA here is from genome assembly GCA_039921585.1 of Ginsengibacter sp. GTDB lineage: Bacteria > Bacteroidota > Bacteroidia > Chitinophagales > Chitinophagaceae > Ginsengibacter. Next base: position 11,471 of record JBDSBN010000303.1, read on the forward strand.
AACACACCGGAGTTTCCGGCAAAAATCTTTAAATAAATTAGCCTAAAATCGGAAAACCCCACTGCACAACAGAACCTGCAAATTATTATGCTAACTGCGGCAATGAGTACCTGAGGTACGACTTATTTTGTAACAATGGAATTTATTCCATTGCTCTTCAGGTAATGTACTGATAAATGGTTGGTGGTTTTCTCAGATTAAAACCTTTTATTAGCATCGTTAATC
>JBDSBN010000304.1:0-3491 GCA_039921585.1 Ginsengibacter sp.
CATCCGGTCCTTTGTTTTGTAAAATAAAGAGATCACAATCTGATAATAAAGAAGGTTTTTCAAAACTCCAAACTATTATTTAACACTCCATAAACAATTTTTGGTCTAAGGCTTTTTTGTACATTCCCTTACCGATTGGCGGCATCTTTTCTACAAATAATTTATCCTAAAAATTGTAAATCAAAGACTGCCAATAATTAAGAATATTGGTATACTTGTTGAATTTACACCTGTAATTATCATTCAAATAAAAAACTTATTTTATGGAAACAATAATTGAACAGACCACCGAAACCCTTAATGATCTGATCCTTATTAATAACGATCGTTATGAAGGCTATCAAAAAGCAATGAAGGAAATTAAAGATGCAGATTTGAAAAATTTATTTTCAAAATTTAGCAAACAGAGTCAGACTAATAATGAATCACTTCGTTCTTTAGTACCTGCGTCGGAAGATACTCCTGACGAAGACGAAACCCACTTGTCAGGTAAAATTCACCGCATGTGGATGGATCTTAAAACCGCCCTAGATTCTGATGATCGTGAAAAAATATTGTCTTCCTGCGAGTATGGGGAAGACGTAGCTAAAAAAGCCTATGAAGATGCTTTGGCAGACAGGAAACAATTGTCTCCTGACGCGGTAACAATGATTCAAGAACAATATGATGAAATATTAAAAGCACATGAGGAAATAAGATCTTTAAGAGACAATGAGTAGCCACCAGGAAAATCCAGTAACGCCCTTAAAATGGGCGTTTTTTTTTGTACAGAAATATGGAACCAGCTTCGACATTATTAAAAACTTTCCAATATTGGGGCGAAACTGCAAAATCCTGAAGTAATTCTTCAATTGGGCAAAGAAATAATCCTATAATGACCGTGCGATGCCACATTCGAAACACTTGTAGCTATCAACCAGAATCTCAATTATTTGTTCGTTTACTGTACTTTTATTTCGACTGAAGGTTCATCCTTGTACGGACATAGCCAATCCGTATATGTTATCCAATCATGAATAGAATTTTTCAGGATAAAAATAAAATTACTTATTGTTATTTGTTATCCCGCTCCTGTTTATCTTTTGTCATTTCACTAAGCAGTATTTGATAAAATTTAATTGCAGTATTATATCTTTCAATCAATCCATGATCCACAGGTGTTACAGCTGAATCTTTTTTATTTAAAACCTGGATGCTTTGTATTTGTTTTTCAATAATTTCGGGGCCTTTATCTATATCGTAGGTAGGCTTCCCATCCACAACTACGTAAACAGGGGTTGTGTGTGCTACAGCACCATTTTCGCAAATTACGACTGCTGAAATCCATTGACTATATTTAAGCTTATGATCAAGGTTTATTACAATTGAATCTTTGTTATATACATTTAATGCCTCACTCACTAAACCTTTATTATTATAAATTGCAACTCTTTTTATAGTACCTATTTTGGATCTTGAAAGTGCTTTTACGGCAATCTTAATTGATGATCCTGAGGATTTAAAAATTTCAGTGCCAGGCAATTTCCCATCAGCAGTTAAAAAAAGTGCCGGTCCATTCGTAACAAATGTGTGACCAGCTTTAAGTGCAGAAAACCATTTGTTAGGTGTAAAATTATTTCCGGAATAAACCATCGTTCTTACCTCTCCTATTGTAGATCCCCAGGGAAAATCGCTTCCTGCAGCAGCAACAATCCGGAAGCCCAGATTTAAGTAATCATAATAATCTAAATCGTTCAATAGTGAAAACTGGAGCAATTCTACATAATCAATCTGACCAGTTGTTATCAACCATGGAAAACCCGATTTAGCATTCTGATCATTTAATGGAAACCAGGAAAAATGCGCAAACCCAACAACAGCACCAGGCTGCATTTTCAAACTTCTAAGCACAATGTCATAATAATCATAAACAGTAGTATCTCTTACCATTCGATCTATGTTGAGCCCTGAAATATGACCAAAGCGACTCCTTGGATCTTCTTGTCCGGATACTAACCAATATTTACCTTTATTTACCCTGAATTTTTGTCCAAAACCCTGTTGTTTGAATGTAACTCCGGCGTGGTCTCCCATTTCCAATATATTAACGAGGTGCAAATCTTCAGATTTTGCCATCTCTAACAAGTATTCTCTGAACCCGGGTTTGTTTGTAGGATGATGTACATGAACATCTCCAGAGTACCATCCAAGATCTGGCATGTTTATCCAGCGCTTTAGTACAAATGTTTTGGTTAATGTTGTATTGGATTTTTTAATAATTATCTCTTCATCAATGGGCAAATATTCATTTCCATGTTCTATGTTTATTTTCCAAACGCCAATAGGTAATTCAATAGAAAAATCACCAGAAGTCTGGTACATTACGGGTGCTTTCCAATAAGGGATAGAAGGTGTAACTCCATATATTCCACTACGATCCTTATTGTTTCCTCTGCCATTCGTCATGCGAACTGGTCCTACCCAATTTTTAGCTGTATCAAATTCCACTCCTTTAAAAAACGCATCAAGATTAGACACATCTTTCTCTACTTCACCTAACGGTGGCAAGTGTACTTGGTTAGACCCGCTTTTTGTAATACATACCATTGCTGGTGTAATGTGTTTAGTATCTCCTTCTATAATTTTTATTTTTACAACAGTTTTAGCAGTGATATTAGTTTGAGCAAATACCGAACTATTGTATATGAAGCATAACAGTACGAACGAAAAATATTTTTGCATGTATTTAATTTTTACAATTGATTGACGATGGATATCTGTTTGATCCATTCCCAGTTAGTATATGTCAGCTTATAAATATCTTATAAAATAAAAAAATCAAACCTAACATTTATTTATGAAAAAACTTCTCCATTGTTGACGTTTATCGCTTTGATCATGTATTCTGCTATGATTTTTGAGAATTTTACCCAACTAGAAAAAAGAAAAAATCTTAAACTACTGAACCACCCTAAATTCAGTTTTGCGCAAAGTTGTACATCCATAAGGTAGCCCACCTGCATTTTCTATATAATTTCCAGTTGGGCAATCTGATTTCTTCCGCCTCGATACTGATTAGCGCATTTTTAATATTTCATAGATTATCTATTCTATTTACCAATATTTGTGGAGGATAAGAAACCGGAACATTAAAATTTAAGTTCTATTTTATCTTGAGGATTTGTAAGATCTATATTTTTTCGACTACCATTTATCGTTATAAACAATAGGCTCATCTGACTTTCCTCATACTCATATAGAATATTATCAGTAACAGAGATAGTTTTTATGTTGTGAACATTATCAACCTGAAAATAGCAGTAAATGGCTTCTTCTCTTTTTTCATATCCAAGGTAATTTAAAGAAACCATGCTGTTATTGACTGCAATTTTTAAATGCTTCTGGATATAATCATTTAGTAATTTATCCAGTCTCACCTTATCTTTTGTTTGCGAAACATCTACATGAGTATGATAAGTTTTACTCAATGTTTTCTATAAATCCTCAGCAAA
>JBDSBN010000305.1:0-3735 GCA_039921585.1 Ginsengibacter sp.
AAAAATCAACGTCTAAATTCTAATTTGTTTCGCTAAAAACTTTACCTTGTAGATCATTCTATTTAAAGAATCTTTCTTGCTGTTACTTCCAATCTTTCAAAGAACTTTCGGTCTTGTTTTGACCACCCGTTTTTTCTAACGGAGTGCAAAAGTAGAACCTTATTTTTTACTAACCAAATTTATTTAAAAAGATTTTCAAAATTGTTTTATTCTAATATCGAAAACCTTTTCTTTTCAGCCGTATTTTTTGTTAAGAACTATGCCCTTTTTTTTCGAGCGGATTGCAAAGATAAGGAGACTTTGTTTCTCTTTCCTAATTTATTTCAAAAATAATTTGAAATGACTTGCGAAACTCAACAACAACAGGCATTACAGGCCCACATCTTTTTAATTATTATCCGTACTTTCTACTTTAAGTTTGCTTTTGAGTCGTAGAAAGAACGGCTTACTTTTAATATACTACTTTATTAAGAAACAATCCATGTGGCGGAACAGAGAAATCTGCATTGGTACAATCCCTACTTAATATAATTTGTGCAAAATTTTCAATGGTTATTTTACCAGTTCCAACAAGCAACATAGTACCCACCAAACCTTTCACCATTCCTCTTAAAAATCTATTCCCCGCAACATGATAAATGAGCAGATCATCCTTACATGTCCAATTGCTTATTGAAAGTGTGCAATTGAAATTATTTACCTGTGTATTTCTTTTAGAAAAGGATGTGAAATCGGTGTGCTGCATTAATATATATGCTGCTTCATTTAAAGCGTCTAAATTTAAAGTATACGGATAGTAAAATGCCCGGTCGATAAGGAAAGGATCTTTGTTGCTGTATATATAGTATAAGTATTCTCTTCTGATAGCGTCAAATCTGCTATGAGCAGTATCAGCTACTTTAAATATTCGTTTAACAACAATGTCTGCCGGTAAAATAGCATTTAGATTATACACCTTACGCTCCTGATCTATGAATGGCTGATCTGTATCAAAATGAAAATAATTCTGCAATGCATGTACGCCTCGGTCTGTGCGGGACGATCCAGTTAAGGTGAATGACTCTTTAAATAAAATCTCAAGGGCTTTTTCCAGCTCTGACTGAATTGTGACAGCATTTGCTTGAACCTGAAAACCAGAAAAATGCGTTCCTCTGTAGCTTACTTCAATAAAAAATCGGGACATAAATGATTCGGTTATTATTTCTGGATCAAGGCCTCAAACCTATTGATGTAATATTCATCCTTTAATTGAGACACCAGGGTTGCAAATCTATCTGAATCGAAAGTATAAGGATAGGCTGCATCAAAAAACATATACCTTCCCTCATCCGTTAGAAATAAATAGGAAAGATTTCGGATTTGTTCCGTGCTAAAGCATTTTGTTTTAAAAATTCTCTTTGCTGCAAAAACCATCGCATCATTATCTTTTCCTGCTGCCATTCTTTTGCGTATTTTAAGATAGTCGTTGGTGTTGGCAACATTTACGCAATCAGAATTAGTTGATTTGTCGGGAACCGGAGGTAAAAGAATGATTGACCCGTTTGATTTTTCTTTTTCTTTTGGCGTATCATCTCTAATAATAAAAACCTGACTAGCGGGTTTTTTAGTTTCTTCTACAGATGTCTTTTCAGGTGACTTTTTCACCTCTTCTTTTATTCCGGACAGTTCATTGTTTTGTTTATCCTCTTTTATAGGAGACACTACTGTTGGAGTAATTGTAAATTCAACCTCCTTTTTAACTACAGCAATTTCATTATTCTCTTTATTTGCCAGACCTGAACCGGCATTTACTTTCTTATTCGGAATAAAAGCGGTAACTGTATCTGATTTATTGACTCCTTTATCTACATAAATATATTCGCTCCCATCCCGGCCAGTTACATTCAATATTCTTACCGGAGAAGATGCCGCAGTCACGTCTTTGGGATTATCAATAATTTCAGATTTCATCTCTGTTTTCACTTCTGTAGGACGTTCATTTCTATCTGTCATTAAAGCGGTTGACTCAGAAGTTTTAATTTTTGAATCTTCCGTTTTTTCTTCCTTTAAAACAGTTTCTGCTATCACCTCTTGTTCTTTTACGGGTACAGCAGATGGAGCTAGGATCGGTTTGTTTCTTTTTAATAAGGTGGAATCTTTTGTAACACTGGCAAGCATTTGGGAAAAGGGATCTTCTTTTATTTCAGATACAGATGAAGCTACAGCACCAACATTTCCGGAGTTTGGACTTAATAAAGCATGTGTTTGCAGATTAAAAAGTGACCATCCCTTGTCCTCAAAATTTTTTAATAAATATCCACCACTCTTATTATTGACTTCTATTGTAAATTTCTTTTCGTTTGATTCGTTTTTAGGAAAGCCGATTGAAACATCATATCTCCCTTCTTTTAATTTTGGAAGAATCATATATCCAGAGGTCGTGGAACTGACCACTTTATTATTAATGCGTGCATAGAAAGGCTGACTGTTTTCTGTTTGCAGATAAACAAAAAAATTATCCTGTGCATTTGTAACCATTGCACCAAGTATTAAACAGACAGCAAGTAAAATTCTTCTAAATTCCATAATAAACATTATCAGCAAATCTATTTAATAATAAATTAAATAGAAGTATCCTTAAAAATTATAGCAAGTAATTTACATTTTGCCTAATTATTTTTCTCCCAAACTCAAAGAAACAGTGTCGTAGTAACATAAAAACATCTATTATGCCACATAATTTTAAGAAAGAATATTTGATAATTAACAACCCACAATTTGATTATTTAAAAACAATGATTATTTGGTTATTATTCTCTTTTCTGCCATGCCCTTAATTCACTTATAAAGGCCCTACTATAAAATGATATAGCTTATTCTAAACACACTCACCCACCCTTTAATTAAGGAGCAAAACCAAAATAAAAAGTGAAAATATTTAAATTTGAACAACTCTAAAATCCAACAAACTATCTTTGATCGAATGAAATTTTACCCACACGATACGGTTGTTCCATTTAAAGATGATAAGGACAGTAAAAAGAAGCAGGTTGAACATATGTTTGATCAGATTGCTTTCCGGTATGATTTCCTGAATCGTTTTTTAAGTGGAGGTATTGATGTGTGGTGGAGAAAAAAGGCAATTGCCCAATTAAAAAAATTACAGCCAAAAACAATATTGGATGTTGCTACGGGTACGGGCGACCTGGCAATCATTAGCAATAAAATGTTGCATCCGGATAAAATTATTGGGATTGATTTAAGTGAAGGAATGCTGGGAATAGGAAGAAAAAAAATTCAGAAAGCAGGCCTTTCGGATAAGATTGAGCTACTGCAGGGAGATAGTGAGGCAATTTTATTTGACGATAATTCGTTTGATGCAGTAACGGTTGCCTTTGGGGTAAGAAATTTTGAAAATCTTGAAAAAGGTTTATCAGAAATAAGAAGAGTACTTAAACCCGGAGGAAGACTGGTTGTTTTAGAGTTCACAAGACCACGACTTCCGGTAATAAAACAATTGTACGGATTCTATATGAAATATATAACACCAACAATTGGAAAGATATTTGCAAAGAATAACGATGCTTATCAATATTTAAACGATTCCGTGTTTCAATTTCCGGAAAGACAAAATTTTACAAACATTTTAAAACAATCAGACTATAGAAACGCTTTTTACAAAACATTGACTCTTGGAATATGCACGATTTATTGCGCCGAAAAATAGTTTTGATTTTTTTATTGTTTTGTACCTCC
>JBDSBN010000306.1:0-3000 GCA_039921585.1 Ginsengibacter sp.
CGCAAGTTTAGTAATTTCCAAAATTTCTACTTCTTTCCCGGAAAACATACCAGGAGTGTTCTTGCTAAAAATATTTGAAGGAATATTTGAAATTCTAAACTCTTCTAAATGCTGCTTCGATAATGCCTCATTTGGCGTAATCAGGAGCACTTTATTTTGATGATGTGTATTATATTTTTGAGCATAATGTAAATACTGTTTAATATTAATATGCATGATCAGGGTTTTCCCTGAACCGGTGGCGTTCCAAAAAGCAATTTTGTTGAGATCTTTTAATTGAAATTTTGAAGCCTGAAAAACATCTTTAGGTTTTTTATTTCCGAAGGCTTCTTCCAATACCTTACTATTAAATTCTAAAACAAAATCATTCAACTCTGCTAAGAGTTTTACCTTATTCTGAAAATATTTATCCAGATAAATTTCCGTGAACAACAAACTCAAATACTGAAAATATTTCCAGGTGATTAATTCATCCCTTCCTTCTGAAATTTGTTTTGTAAATCTTACAATATTCTCATCGTACTCTTGCAGCATTTCAGCCGTTAAATGCTCTGTATTGTACAAATGATTCAGAAAAGTTTGCAAATAAATAGTATTGCCTTCTTCTGTATAACCTTCATTAATAGAAGTTTTAAGTTCAGTAAAGATGGCAACACCATTTTTTGATAATATCTTTTTACCGATGCTATCAATATCAAAAAGCGATAGAATATATCTGTTAAGAACAAGTTTGTCGTGAAAGTTAGCCATAGATAAATTGACAGTTAAATCAGAATTGAAATGTCCTCTTTTATAGAATTTGTGGTATCAATTAATGCCATCGGATACTTTTGATGGATGGTGTTTTTTGTGTTTGCAAATAACGCACCCCGCGTAGTGCTGGCGGTTATAGAAGCTAAATGAATCGCAAAATCCCTGTCAAGAAGTATTTCTCCGGGCTTAATGAGTTTCTCATTCCAGGCCTTTTCCTCTATTGCAAAAAAGCATAGCAGGTGAATATTAATAAATGGCTGTTCGTCTACAAGCAACGTATAATGACATCCACAAACGATCACTCTTTTTTCAGGATCAGCGCCAAATCCAAACGCGACTTTTTGAGTTATTTTCCCAACATCCACATCTGGTATATCAAAAGTAGAAAACTGCTTTTCTTCCATTTTAACCAAACGGAATGAGATGGGTAATTTATTTTTAGCCATGTTAAAAAGTACAATTTACCTGATAATTCTCTTCGGGTTCTGCGACAAGCATCGTATTTAATGGAATCTCTTGCGTTCTTTCATAAATATTATACGATTCATCGTACGGAGAGACCAAGGTATCAGTTTCTTTGATTGAATGTATTCCGAAAGATGATTGCGGCACTTCTATCAGTTGCATTTTCAACACCTCCCCAATTTTCAAAATTGTTTCAATTTGAAAATTCTCCTTTCCTTTTACCCATTTGCTTACTTGCTGTTTTGTTACGCCCATTTCCTCCGCTAACCTGGTTTGTGTCCAGTTTAGTTGCTCTAAGCGATGTAAAATTGCAAGGGCTAGTTTTCCTGAAAACCGATAAAGGCTTCTGTTCCTTTGTCGTTCCTTCATCCATTCTACCGTATTTGAAGTATCTTCTGAAACTAATTTCAAAAACTTCTCTTTTTTTGTACTCATGATATTTCATTTAAGAATTCAAAAAACGAATCTTCATCAAATATTCCATTGTTTTTCAAATAATCCTTTGCTGTATTCAGCCTGATAAGTTCTTTTTGTGTATGTGTTCTATCTTCCATTAAATGCTGTAAAGGCAGTTTGATGGCACCACCTGTAATTACGTATATATTTGATTCTATGCGGATTGCATACAATCGTAACACACTCTGCCTTCCTTTTCTACGTGATAGTTCGTGGATTCTATATTCATTATTGTCCAAAGGTTTAAAAAAGTGATCAAGATTTGCTTCATCGGAATCGATGATTTTGAGAATAGAGTCAATTATAAACCGACTATCTTCCATAATTTCATTCGTCAATTCAGCAATACTTTTACCCGGTTTAATATCTGCTGCGTTTTCTTTTAAAAATTTATAAATATATTCAGGATCCTCCCATTGCCTCAACACCCTCTTCAAGGAGTTTTCTATTTCATCTTTAAAGTGAAAAGAAAATAAATGGTTTGCGAAGATACGAACTATTTTCATTAAGTCAACTTACAGGTTTACTTTTTTAGATTATTATTATAATTCAGAAATGGAGAACATTTTCTTAAAGAAAGTTTCCTCTGTTAGTCTTACTTTAAATGTGTCCTCTCCTTGCCTGAAATTTTCCAGATTGTGATCTCCGTTAATAAAAATCTGATCAAACTCTTTGGTATAAGGACTTTGGTAAAGTTTACGGAAAACAGTTTTAGTTTCTTCATTATCAGTGGTTTCCATATTTCGCCAAATGATCAATGTTTTTTTCCCTTCACGGGTTGTTCCTTCCACAAGTTTAATATCCTTTACTCTTTGAATACGCTCCACATACAATCCAATTAAATAATTAAAGGTTTCCACCAGATCTACTTTGGTAGGAATCAATTCATTGTTTTCTGTTACTTTTAGCTGACAATTAAATGGATTGCGGAACATTTCTATATTAAACAAATGACCGCGGCTTTCTACATCCAGCATATATTTTAATAAATACTCTTCCTGTGCCTGTTCACTTTCATCCAGTAAACTTTGCTGCTTTGTGTCCAGTTTCAAGCTCAAATTGTTTAAGGTGTCTTCATAAGATTCTAATACCTGGTATTTGAATAGCTGTGAAATACCTTCTTTGTCTTGTGGCTTCCCGTTTTTCCAACTATCGGAATAAATTACCTTTTGAATTCTTGGTTTGGTTACTGTACAGAAATAGGATCCCATTTCTACCAGGATGTACTTGCGTTTACCGCCGTCCTCCCGGTTGAGTTTAATAGTCGCGTGGCCTGTGGTTCCGGAGCCGGCGAAGTAGTCAAGAATATAAGAATCATTATTTGCA
>JBDSBN010000307.1:0-2502 GCA_039921585.1 Ginsengibacter sp.
TGCAATCCCAATAATCCGACCGGATATTTATACAGTCGCCAGGAATTGGATGTATTGAAAAATATTATTCAGAAACACGATCTCTATTTATTTTCCGATGAAGCTTATCGGGAATTTTGTTATGAAGGAACACACTTTAGCGCAATGCAGTTGGAATGCGTTGAAAACAATGTGATCCTGATGGACACAATCAGCAAACGCTATAGTGCTTTCGGAGCAAGGATTGGCGCATTCATCACCCACAATGAACAGGTTTTACAAACGGCCATGAAATTTGCACAGGCAAGATTGAGTCCGCCTGGTTTTGGTCAGATTTTGGGCGAAGCCGCTGTTGATCTTCCTCCCGGCTATTTCGCAAAAACAAAAGCGGAATATCATTTGCGGAGAGACACACTTGTAAAAAGACTAAATGAAATTCCAGGTGTTTATTGTCCAAATCCCGGCGGTGCATTTTACGCGATGGCTTCTTTGCCTATCGATGACACAGACATTTTTTGTCAATGGCTTTTAGAATCTTTCAATTATAAAGGAGCGACTTTGATGCTCGCACCGGCTACTGGATTTTATGGAACAGAAGGGTTGGGCAAAAATGAAGTGCGGCTTGCTTATGTATTGAATGTAGAATCGATAAATCATGCAATGGACTGCCTGGAAAAAGCGCTGGAAGTTTATCAGGGAAGGAAATAACAGAAAATAGGATTTTAAAATGTACCATTTATATGAAAGGCATTCTGATTCGTAAATCTTTTGATATTTGAAAGTAACGGATTCAGAATCTTTTCGCTGAAGGAACTTTCTTTCATTGTCAGCTAATAAAATTTCTCTTTGTTAGACGTTTAAGTACAAAATTTATATATTACCATAAGCATTTAAAACTTTTACTTAAAAAAAATATATATTTAAGAATTATCCAGAACAACGAATAAGAAACTATTTCGCATGGAATTTTTTGTGCAATGTATTATCTTCGCGGCCCAAAATGTCGGGGTAGCTCAGCTGGTTAGAGCATCGGATTCATAACCCGAAGGTCGGCGGTTCAAGTCCGCTCCCCGATACTACTGGTTATTTCCTCTTTTTTTCTTAGGCAGTAAACAAAGAAATATTCGTCATTCCTATTTTCTTTACTACCCATTTCCTGGCGGGTGTCCCCACCCGATATTCATTCCGGAATTATAATTTATCCATATAATGAGTTAGAATCTTAAACTCATCCTCTTCTGTTTCATAAAAACGCGCCGAAGAAAACCGGTACTCAGTTGGATTTTTAGACAATTGCCAATGTGCCTGTAGTGGATTATAATGCATATAATCCAGTTTTTCTCCGGCCAGTATTCTACTGGTTATTAAAATCGATAAAGGATCTCTTTGCCAGAAGATAAAATTCCTGGCATTTTGTTCAGCCTTATAATCACTTAACATGTCGCCTGCCTGATTCAATTGTTTTAAAAAAATATGGCCTGTATATTTTTTAAAACTCTCCTTCGGTGTTTCTTTTCTATTCATTTTTAATTGCTCCCAAAGTACATGAACATCCTGCCCGTCCGTCAGGCGGGGATTATCCATTATTACATATCCATAAATGTAAACCAATTCATGTTGTACTAACCACTGAAAGCTTTTGATAAAATCGGCATTATTTGTTTGTTTACTGCAAGCATTCATTTTCTATTCAATCGATGATTCACATCTCACACCCACTTTTAGATTATCCAATAATCAAAAATCCCCTAGAAATTACCAGAGGATTTTTGTAAATGAGCTGAATATTTTTCTTTATCGAGTCAATCTTACCGTATCTACATTGGTAACGTTGCCTATGGTAACTGCAATATTTTTAAGAGTATCAGGCAAATAATTTGTAGTAATATCCGGTGTAAATATCAATTTATAGGTGTTTGCAGGAATGCCCCAAAACTTATATGCGCCCGTAGCATCAGGAATGGCGCCAAGTGTATCAGTACCTGTAATAGCCCTAACCTGGGCATTGGCAATATCAGGTAATACTATTCCCTGAATAGCGCCGCCAGCAGCTTTCGCAAAAGTCCGAATGACTGGTTTTAAAAGATATTGTCCGCTATTACCTGCCTGTACAATTGAACGTGCAGCATCAAAATCCATCACAAGTGCATAAGGAATGCCTGCTATTAAGTTTGCGTCCACATTTAATTTCAGACCAGATTGTTGAGCAGAGGGGGTTTTCAAATCTACTGTGGTTCCATCCTCTAATACAAGCTGGTTATCATTTCCAAGGATCAACCGTATTTGAGAAACCGACCCCGCAGGTAAACTTACTCCTCCTAAAAGAGTGTCTTTGCCATTACGAAAATCCAGCAGGTTGTATTTGCCTGGTCTCAATAAAGGCACCGAAATCCAGCCATTATCTGAAGTATCACTGGAACTTTTTACCATTACCTGCTGGATGTCTATCCATACTGCCTGGTAATTTCCGGGAGCATCCGTCAGGTAAATGTTCATGCTTGAAGGCTGATTACTTATGCCGCT
>JBDSBN010000308.1:0-13612 GCA_039921585.1 Ginsengibacter sp.
TTTATGGCGCACGCATTTGTATTTCCCGGACAAGGTTCTCAATTTCCGGGTATGGGTAAGGATTTGTATGATCAGAATCCTGAAGCTAAAATTTTATTTGAGAGAGCAAATGAAATTTTAGGATTCAATATTTCGGATATTTTATTTAACGGCACTGCAGAACAATTAGCTCAAACAAAAGTAACTCAACCTGCCGTTTTTTTACATTCAATAATTGCTTTTAAAACACTTGCCGATCAAAAACCTGATATGGTAGCGGGACATTCTTTGGGTGAATTCTCCGCTTTGGTAGCAAATGATTGTTTGAGTTTCGAAGAAGGGTTAATATTGGTTTCGATCAGAGCCCGTGCCATGCAACGTGCCTGTGAAATAAATCCATCCACAATGGCCGCAATATTAGGACTTGAAGATGAAAAAGTAGAACAAATCTGCTCTTCCATCGGACCTGAAATTGTGGTTGCAGCAAATTATAATTGTCCGGGCCAAATTGTGATATCCGGCTCCAATCGTGGTATAGAAGAAGCGTGTATTCTTCTGAAAGAAGCGGGCGCAAAACGCGCATTGGTTCTGCCTGTTGGCGGAGCATTCCATTCACCGTTAATGCAACCGGCAAAAGAAGAATTATCGGAAGCAATTCAAAAAACAACCTTTCGTGTACCTTTTTGTCCGGTTTATCAAAATGTAGTTGCTAAAGCGGTCATTGATCCGGAAGAAATCAAGGCTAATTTAAATGCCCAGCTTACCGGCCCGGTTATGTGGACCCAAACTGTTCATCAAATGATAGAAGATGGCGTAGATGAATTTACAGAGTGCGGACCAGGTAAAGTACTGCAAGGCTTAATCGGGAAAATTAATAGGGAAGTAAAAACAAATCATCTCGGTTAATGTCCAGAGGACATAAAAACTTCCGGGCCCTTATCCACGATGCATTATTACTAACTAAACTGAATATTATGAAATCACCTTTTATATTTTTATTTCTATTTATGACGATCACTAGTTATGCACAGATTAATTATCCTGTGACCCAAAAAAGCGATCAACAGGATGACTATTTTGGAAAAATAATTAAAGATCCATATCGCTGGCTGGAAGATGACAATAGTAAAGAAACAAAAGCCTGGGTGCTGGAGCAAAATAAAGTAACGGATAAATATCTTGCCTCTATTCCATTTCGGGATAAGGTAAAGTCAAGACTGACAGAATTATTTAATTACCCGAAGTTTAGTGCCCCGTTCCGCAAGGGAGAATATTTGTATTTCTATAAAAATGACGGACTTCAGAATCAAAGTGTTCTTTATCGTCAAAAAGGACTAAGTGGTAAACCGGAAGTATTTATCGACCCGAATAAATTAAGTGCTCATGGAACCACATCAATTGGAACACCGGTTTTTAGTAAAAATAATACGCTGGCAACTTATTTTGAAGCACAGGCGGGAAGTGATTGGCAAATAGCCAGGGTGATGAATGTGCGGACAGGAAATCTTTTGAATGATGAATTACGTTTTATAAAGTTTAGTCAGATCTCCTGGAAAGGCGACGAAGGTTTTTTCTACAGCAGATATCCTGCGGCATCAGAAGATAGTATTCTTACCGGGCAGAATCGATTTCACTCCATTTATTATCATAAAATAGGCGAACCTCAGGAAAAGGATGCTCTTGTATTTCAGGATTTAGAGAATCCATTACGTATTATGTCTGCGGGAATTACAAGAGATAATCGGTTCATTTTTGTAATAAAAAGTGAAGGAACGAGTGGGAATGAATTATGGGTTAAGGACCTAAGTAAAAAGGATTCGGATTTTAAACTAATTATTGAAGGGTTTAAAAATCAAATTGATGTGATTGATAGCCATGGTGACAGATTATTAGTTAGAACAAATATCCAGGCTCCCAATTACCAGTTGGTTTCAATTGATCCTGCAAATCCATCCCATAAAAACTGGAAAACAGTTTTGGCGGAAAAGAAGGATTTATTGCAGTCAGTTGGCAAGGCAGGTGGAAAATTATTTCCTGCGTATTTGAAAGATGCGTCTAGTAAAATATTTCAGACAAACTATGATGGAGTAGTAGACCGCGAAGTGAAATTGCCTGGGATAGGCACGGCTACAGGGTTTGATGGAGGAAAAGAGGATCAGGAATTATTCTATTCTTTTTCTTCATTTAATAATCCGGGATCAATTTTTAAGTATCACATCAAATCAGGAAAAACAGAATTGTATCAAAAAAGCGAAGCGAATTTTGATTCTGAAAACTATACAGTAAAACAAGTGTTTTTTAAAAGTAAAGATGGAACCCGGGTACCTATGTTTATTACGCACAAAAAAGGAATGGTACTAGACGGAAATAATCCATTGTTGCTTTATGGATATGGTGGGTTTAATATTCCTATGACTCCTGCATTTTCTATTTCAAATGCTTTTTTCCTTGAACAGGGTGGAGTATATGTCGTGGTGAATCTGCGTGGAGGGAATGAGTATGGAGAAGCCTGGCACAAAGGCGGTATGCTGCAAAACAAACAAAATGTATTTGATGATTTCATCGGGGCTGCTGAATATTTGATTGCAAATAAGTATACAAACCCGGAAAAGCTTGCAATTCGTGGTGGAAGTAATGGAGGTTTATTGGTTGGAGCAGCGATGACTCAGCGACCTGAGTTATTTAAAGTTGCTATTCCACAAGTTGGTGTTTTGGATATGCTTCGATATCATTTATTTACAATTGGCTGGGCATGGGCAACGGAGTATGGACGTAGTGATAACGAAAAGGATTTTAAGAATCTGATCAAGTATTCACCTCTTCATAATTTAAAAAAGGGAGTGAAGTATCCTGCCACATTAATTACTACTGCTGACCATGATGATCGAGTGGTGCCTGCACACAGCTTTAAATTTGCGGCAGAATTACAAGATGTAAATGATGGTAGCAATCCAACGCTTATAAGAATTGAAACCCAGGCAGGACATGGAGCCGGAAAACCTACTGCTAAAATAATCGAAGAGGCAGCAGATATTTGGAGCTTTATTATGTTTCAGGTGGGAATGACTTATTAAAATTAGAATGAAAATATGAAGCAATGAATTGAATCCAGGATTCATTTCGCGCAATTATAAATGACGAATAATAAATACAATTAAAAAGCCGCTTCTGGATTGAAGCGGCTTTTTAATTGTATTTTATTTAGAATACTAACCAGTTTCCGGTCTTTTTTCTTTAATGATATGTACACCATATAGGAACATATGAAAGATTGCAAATACAATCGCTACCGTCAATAAAACTTTATCTGCATCCCATCCTGCTTCTACCTGATGTAAAAATCCTGCTACGATTAACAGAACGCTCATTCCAATTCCAGTCCAGCGTGCAGTTTTAGTTCCTTTCCGGTTATCCGTTCCATTACCTAGATGACTATACTTGGCGCCGTAAATCAGGTAAATGTCAAGACCGATAATCATCCACACCATTAAGCGAATCCATGTGTCAGGTGCCAGGAATACCATCATAAACAAACAGGTAATTATTCCCAGAATTGGTACAAGCGGTACAAATGGAGTTTTAAATGATCTCGGTAAATCAGGCATTTTAACCCGCATTACCCATATCCCCGCGCATACCAGAATGAATGCAAAAAGGGTTCCTATACTCGTCATTTCTCCTACAACACGTGCTGGTACAAACGCAGCAAAAAGGCTCACAAAAATCATAAACAGGAAATTGCTTTTTGCAGGAGTTTGTGTTTTTGGATTGATAGCAGAGAATACTCTAGGAATCAATCCATCTTTACTCATGCTGTAAAAAACACGACTTTGCCCCATTAACATCACTAAAATCACAGAAGAATAACCTGCCAGGATAGCAACGATAATTGCTCTGTTTAACCAAGGGTAGTCAGGAACTATCATACCACCCACAGAGGTATGTCCCATATGGTCAATTGCAAGAGCTACCGGTGCGATACCATCCACCCCTTTAAAGTTTTGATAGTTTGTTACTCCTGTTAATACATGGGCGAAAAGAATGTAAAGGACAGTACATATTGCCAATGAACCGAGGATACCTATCGGCATATCTTTTTTTGGATTTTTTGCTTCCTGGGCCGCCGTACTTACGGCATCAAAACCAATGTAAGCAAAGAAGACGATTGCCGCTGCCCGGACGATTCCCCCAAATCCATGTTCAAAGAATCCTTCATGACCAGGTGCTGTTGCAGGTATAATATATGGATCAAGATTTTCCATTCTGATATATTGCCATCCTAATGTAATAAATATAATAACTACTCCAATTTTGAGCACCACAATCACTGCATTCACAATAGCACTTTCTTTGGTTCCTTTCATTAAAAGCAAACTCATAAGCACGATTATAAACACACCAGGGAGATTTATATATCCGCCGTCCCAAGGCCCGACTGTATATTCAAAAGGTAAATGGATGTCAAAACCTTCCAGGAATCTGACTAAATATCTGCTCCAGCTAATACCTACTGTGGCAGCACCTACAGCATATTCTAATACTAAATCCCATCCAATGATCCAGGCAAGAAATTCGCCCATAGTTGCGTAAGAATAAGTGTAAGCACTTCCCGCAACAGGAATCATAGAAGCAAATTCAGCATAACATAATCCGGCAAAGAGACATCCAATAGCCGCAATTACAAATGAAATAGTGATGGCAGGACCGGCGTTATTTGCCGCTGCAAGACCAGTTATGGAAAAAAGTCCCGCACCTACGATCGCCCCGATACCTAATGCCACGAGGGACATCGGACCAAGGGTTCGTTTTAGAGTATGGGTGCCCGTTTCTGATGCTTCATTCATCAGGACCTCCATTGGTTTTCTTACAAACAAACTCATAATGTTGTTGGTTTTTAATTTAATGGTTTTGTTAAATGTTTTGGAAAAGTAAGGAATTAATTAAAAAGGACAGGAAAAGATTTATTAGCGGAGGTTTCTTATTACCAAAAAGCTATTTTGAGACTTGATATCAGGAGGTTATGATCAAATGATCAGTTGTTTGCGGATTATTCAAAATTCATTTCTTTTGTTTAAAAAGAGGAACACAATGCCTCATGATTTATTATTGAAAGAATGAATGGTGTTCAATTTTTTTATTTAAGAAAGTTTTGAAATAATAGAATTAATTTAAACTGATTTAAAACAGTCCGTCGTTGTTTAATATGTCAAAACAAAAATATAAGAGGTGATAACAGAAATTGTCTTTTAAATCTGATTAACATCATTTCTGTTTTCTTTTCTGCATATTTGCATTAATTTTTTTTATTTTGTATGTGCTATTTGTAATTTTTTTTAAATGGAGCTGCTGCATCTTTTAGGAATTAGTTTATCCGATTTGCTTGATCCCCAATTTTATATTGATAATGGAGGGATGTGGGTGATCATATTCATAGTATTTGCAGAAACCGGCTTGTTTGCAGGATTTTTTTTACCCGGAGATGCGTTACTATTTGTAACAGGAATATATAGCGATAGCTTGATTACGGCCGCATTGTTTCCGAGTTTTAATGAGTGGGTCGATCTCGGTATTTTATTTGGATTTATTACTACAGCCGGTATTTTGGGAAATTATGTCGGATACTGGTTTGGTAAAAAAAGCGGTCCCTATTTATTCGAAAGAAAAGATACCTTCCTATTTAAGAAAAGATATTTGTTACAGGCGCAGGAGTTCTATGAGAAAAATGGCGGCTATGCTATTGTGATAGCACGTTTTTTGCCAATTATCCGCACCTTTGCACCCATCGTGGCAGGAATTGTTCAGATGGACAGAAGAAAGTTTGCCTACTACAATATTCTTGGTTGTGTACTTTGGGTGGGAAGTATGCTGTTAAGCGGTCATTTCTTACGTCGGTTTATTTTTAATAAATGGGGATATGACCTGAAAGATCATCTGGAGGTGATTGTACTTTTCATCATTGCTGTTACAACAATTCCCATCATTTGGAAATTGTTTTTTAGTAAGAAAAAACCCAAAACTTCTCCTGTATCCGGAGAGACTTTAAAGTGAAAATATGAAGATGAAATCTGCTTCAGAAACCAAAAAATTCTTAATCATTCGGTTTTCTTCCATCGGAGATATTGTTTTGACTACTCCTGCAATCCGGTGCTTAAGAAAAAAATATCCGGATGCAATCATTCATTTCCTAACCAGGAAGAGTTTTTCAGGCATTCTTGAAAGCAATCCTTATATTAATCATGTTCTGTTATTAAAGGATGAATTGAAGGAAACAATTGAAGAAATTAGAGATAATAATTACGATTATATTTTTGATCTGCAACATAATCTCCGTTCTCTTAAAATCAAAAAGGCATTAGAAAATCCATTTTATTCTTTTCATAAATTAAATGTTGAAAAATGGATTTATACCAGTTTGAAAATAAATATTTTACCGGATGTTCATATTGTCGATAGGTATATTCAAACAATGAAACCATTGGGTGTCGAAAACGATGGATTGGGCCTCGATTATTTTATTCCGGCAGAAGTAGATGTAAATGGGAAAGATATTCCGTTTTCCCATTCGCAAGGATATATAGCCATTGTGATTGGTGCAGCGCACAATACCAAAAGGCTCCCTGTCCATAAATTCATATCTCTCGTTTCTGCTATTCGCTTTCCGATTATTTTAGTGGGAGGGAAAAGCGATATCACGGAAGGTGAATTAATAACTCAAACTGATCCGGTTAAAATATATAATGCATGCGGAAAGTTTTCTCTGGATGAATCTGCTGCTATAATTCAAAAATCGAGATTGGTTATTAGTCACGATACCGGAATGATGCACATCGCTGCTGCTTTTAAGAAATACATACTCTCCATTTGGGGAAACACAACTCCTTCTCTTGGGATGTATCCTTACAAAACAGAATTTGAAGTGTTTCAGGTAAATAAATTATGGTGCAGACCCTGTAGTAAAACGGGTTTTAAGAAATGTCCGCTCGGGCATTTTAAATGCATGCAAAAACAGGATATTGATGCCCTTGTTGCACAGGTAAATAAGCGCCTGGCAATTTAATTGACCATTCTTCAAACCAATTTACTTTT
This sequence comes from Ginsengibacter sp., assembly GCA_039921585.1. Taxonomy (GTDB): domain Bacteria; phylum Bacteroidota; class Bacteroidia; order Chitinophagales; family Chitinophagaceae; genus Ginsengibacter. Next base: position 7,066 of record JBDSBN010000308.1, read on the forward strand.
TTAAAATCCTTGTTAATAATAAAGCACTTAACTCTTTATTTCATTATGATATGGCAAGTTTGCTTTTGTCAATTCTGATCATACCTAAGTACTATTTTATATAAAGCATGCGACCATTTATTCTTTTACTTATTATTGTTAGTGTCGGTTTTTCTGTTCCGTCATATTCCCAAAGGATTCATGTAAATGTGATCATGGAAAACAAAGTTGCGTCTCCTCCAAGTGACACGATTTACCACGATTTTAAACGTAAGCTAACCTGGAATGATTTTCAGGGTGTCCCTGATATGAACCATAAGGGAGAAGCTGTAACTTCTTCCGGGTTTGCATTTAAATGGAATGCAGAAGATAATGGGGAAACTGTTTTTATTAATATTTCTGTGTATTGTTATTTCTCAAAAAGTAATTCCTGGAAAAAGAAAATGGCGCATAGCGATTATCATCTCCGACATGAGCAGCATCATTTTGATATAACCCGCCTGGGTGCAGAAAAGCTGGTTAATGAATTTAAAAATGCTTCCTATACAGCCGAAAATTATAAGGCTTTAATCTCTCAAGTTTTTGATAGAGTGTATGATGAAAATTTAGCTCTTCAAAATGAGTACGACCGTCAAACAAAACACAGCATCGATAAAGAAAAGCAGATGGAATGGAATGATTTAATCGGCAGTAAATTAATGAAATTGAAATAATGGAGACAGTGTTCTATGAGCATTATCTGAGTAATATCAGTTTTACCCAAACTACTTCTTATTAAAAGCCTTTTCTGTTTATATATAAAATATCCTGCTGAATTTTTTTTATTATTTCTTTAGATTCACCATAAACACAGGAGTATTTAAATTATGCCTGACGGTATTTGCTGTTTGACCAAAAATCCAATCTTTTATTCCTTTATGCCCGTGAGAACCCATGACGAGTATATCAGCGTTTGACTCTTCTGTAAGCCGCACTATTTCTTTCGCACGTTTATTAAATCCGAGTTTGCCAGATACCATAAATCCTTTTTCTCTTAATTGGGCTATATAGTTGTTGAGCTGATCCTGGTCTTTTTGGGTTTCATAATCATAGCTTTGATTGCCCCATAAACTTGCAGATGCACTCTCTACAATATGTACAAGAAAGAACACGGTATCCTTATCGCCCTGACCTATCGCGTAGCTGATTAATTTCTCGTCATCTTCTGAGAAGTCCAGAGCAACAGCTATTTTTTCATAATGAGGAATATCGATATTGAGTGTTTCCATTTCAGGATGTATTTTAATGGATTTTTTAATTTTTCTTTTAGACCAAACAGGTTCTATGGTTAAGTATATCAACAATCCGGAAAAAAATATTCCGGCAATAATGATCCAAAACTTTGGCCAGAATGGCTGCCCTTCCAAAATTGGAGTCGATTCAGAAATCAGCATTTTAAAATTTAAGTAAATCAATACCAACGCAATGATCCATGCTAGAATTTTTGTGATCGGATTGATAACGAATTTTCCCATTTTTGATCGGTCACTTACAAAGTGAATTAAAGGGATAATAGCAAACCCTAGTTGCAGACTTAAAATTACCTGACTAAGGATTAGCAATGCGTTTACTTTTTCTTCTCCATAAATTAAAATGACGATGATAACGGGTATAATGGCAATAAGTCTTGTAATTAATCTTCTTGCAATAGGGTTGATCCGCAATCTTAAATATCCTTCCATAATGATTTGCCCGGCTAAAGTTCCTGTAATTGTCGAACTCTGTCCTGCAGCAATTAAAGCAATAGCAAATAAAACAGGAGCCAGATTTCCTAAAAATCCCGGTAGCAATCTATGGGCCTCCTGAATTTCTACAACCTGAGAATTCCCTGACTTAAAAAAAACAGTTGCTGCCAAAACAAGGATAGCTGCATTGACTAAAAAGGCAATGTTCAGCGCAATAGTTGTATCAATACGATTGAATTTTATAGCCTGTTTAATACCATCATCTGTTCTGTCTATTTTTCGGGATTGCACTAAAGCTGAATGCAGATAAAGGTTGTGCGGCATAACGGTCGCACCAATAATTCCAATTGCTATATAAAGAGATTCTGAATCTGGTAAGGAGGGAATGAGGCCTTTCGCAATTTCACCAATGTCAGGCCCGGCCATAAAAACCTGGATAAAGAAAGCACCCATAACAATTACGACCAACCCAATTATAAATGCCTCCATTTTTCGCATTCCCAATTGTTGTAAATAGAGTAATAAAAAGGTGTCTAATATAGTAATGCTAACTCCCCAAATAAGGTCCAGGCCGGTTAATAATTGGATTCCTATCGCCATGCCTAGTACTTCTGCCAGGTCGCAGGCAGCTATGGCTATTTCAGCCAAAATGTAAAGAATGAAGTTTAGAAATTTAGGATACTCTTCCCTATTGGCTTGAGCCAGATCTCTCCCGCGTACGATTCCAAGTCGCGCTGACAGACCTTGTAGAAGCAAAGCCATTAAATTACTCATGAGCAATACCCAAATCAGGGTGTAGCCATATTTACTTCCGCCTTCCAGATCTGTGGCCCAATTACCCGGATCCATATACCCTACGCTAATTAGATAGGCAGGTCCCAGGAAGGAAAAAATTCTTCTCCAACCTTTTTGCTTTGCGGTATTCACTGAATTGTGGACTTCGCTTAATGATTGATCTTCGTTGTCTTTCTTGAAAATCATAACCAAACTTTTTTGAGCAGATCCGTCGCATTGATTTATCGGCCATCCATGAAATTTGATTCGAAACAGATTGTTTTTTCGTAATTACTGTAGACAAAGAATTTGAAACCAATTTCTATCTTAATTTTCTGATAAGTACATTCTAATCGGTAGTCAATAAACGTTTACATAGAAAATAATTTCTTTCGGATGCGTTTTTTGAGGAACAATTAAATTCTAATAATGCACCTAATGAATCTGTTTTTTTTAGTAGCAAGTGAAGGGCCAAATTCCCAAATTATTTATTTTGGAAGTTTTGTTTTACAAAATAGTATGTAAACGTAATTTTAATTATGTATTTCTGCGATGAATATTTTTTACTGTGTTAATCTTAAAAGTGAAGAGTACCCTATATTAGGTGCAATGTGTACAGGTTACACGTCAGTTTGAGGTTATTGCAGGATTTGTGATATTTTCATTCTATATTGCGTCCTAAAAATAGATTAATATTAGCGCTATGAGTTTTGAAAATTACAGTATTCCGTATGAAATCAATGACCGTTATCAAAAGAAAGTTGCCTACTTCTCCATGGAGTTTGCAATTCATCAACCTTTAAAAATTTATAGCGGAGGGCTCGGGTTTCTTTCCGGCTCACATTTAAGAAGTGCTTATGAACTAAAACAAAACCTGATTGGAATCGGTATCCTTTGGAAAGAAGGGTATTATTATCAGGCAAGAAATTCCGACCAAACTTTAAAGGTGGTGTGGATAGAAAAAATATATAATTTTTTGGAAGATACCGGTATCCGTTATGAAATTACCATTCATAATCACCCGGTTAAAGTAAAGGTTTTGTATCTGAACCCAAAAACCTTTCATACAGCGCCATTATTCTTGCTGAGTACAGATTTGCCGGAAAATGATTATGTATCTCAAACCATTTCTCACAGGCTTTATGATGGCAACGCTGCCACCAAAATGGCTCAGTTTATTTTGTTGGGCGTAGGCGGAGCAAAGTTGATGGACATTTTAAATTACAATCCGGATTTGTATCATTTGAATGAAGCGCATGCAGTTAGTGCTGCTTTTTATCTGTATAAAAAGTTTGGAAATATTGAAGATGTTCGGAAACGATTGGTATTTACCACTCATACTCCCGAGGAAGCAGGAAATGAAAAACATGATATTTATCTCTGCGAGCAAATGAGTTATTTCTCCGGTATGCCTTTGGGGCATGTGAGAGAATTAAGCGGAATGACCGGCGATTTGTTTAATCATTCACTGGCGGCTCTTCGCTTTGCAAAATTAGCAAATGGAGTATCTCAGTTACACGGAGAAGTGAGCAGGCAAATGTGGAAAAAACATGAAGGTATTTGTGAAATTAAAGCAATTACCAATGCGCAAAACTGGCGCTACTGGGCGGATAAGCAATTATATCGCTCCATGGAAGAGGGAAATAATCAATGGTTTGATGATAGAAAAAAACATTTGAAAAATCGAGCTCTTGAAATTGTTGCAGATCAAACAGGAAAGGTAATGGACCCGAATGTGCTTACAATAGTTTGGGCCAGAAGATTTGCAGGATATAAAAGAGCAGAGCTTATAACAAGAGATCATCAGCGTTTTGAAGCTTTATTAAAAAATCCAAAATACCCGGTGCAAATCATTTGGGCAGGAAAACCATATCCATTGGATTACCCTGCAATAAATGACTTTAATCACCTGGTGAATTTGAGCAAGCAATATGATAATGTAGCAGTAGTTACAGGATATGAATTAACTCTCAGCCGCAGATTAAAACAGGCATCTGATGTATGGCTTAACAACCCAATAGTGCCAAGAGAGGCAAGCGGTACCAGTGGCATGACAGCAGCGATGAATGGTTCTGTAAACGTGAGTACCAATGATGGATGGATCTGTGAGTTTATCAATAATGGTAATAACGGATTTGTAGTACCACCTGTGGATTATATGAATATGCAGGTAGAAGAACAGGATAATTACGATCTGAATAAACTTTATGAAATATTGGAGAAGGAAATCCTTCCTTTATATTACGATGATCACGATACCTGGAGACAAATCGTTAAAAACGGAATGCGTGATGTGCGGGTTGCTTTTGACAGTAACAGAATGGCCGATGAGTATTATGAAGTTCTTTACAAATAAAGAAATGAAAGTGAAAAAAAATCAACCGGCGCAAAATTATTTTGCGCCGGTTTTTTTTTGCTTAAATCTGTTAAGTTAATCCTCAAAATTTCTTGAAGTTTTTGTCACCAGAACAGTAAAAACATAAACATAGGTTCAAGAAGGATAGATCTGTTGCAAAGGTGGTTTGAAAAGCTGTTAAATGATCAAAAATAAATATAGGAGGAGTAGGGCGTAAATTATACTATCAGTTTTATGACCCCCATTTTTCCAATATTCCTCAAACTCTTTTTTAAAGAAACTGTATAATATGATCCCTTTTTAAGCCACCATAGCTTTCTCTTTTTTTACGCCCACCATTGAAGGTTTCTTTTTCTTCTTTTTATTCCACCAGATCATCGTACCCGTGATTGGCAGCGAAGTCGCAATCAGACAGGTAATAAAATAAATAAGTTTCGAGGCACCTCCATATACATAGCCCATATGCAAAGCTTTGATGGAACCTGCTATCCGCTCATTAAAGGGTTTTTCCTTAAAGATTTCTTTCTTCACTATTTTTTGATCAGAAACGTCCACCGATAATTTATCTCCCGCTGCGGGTGCAAAAAATCCTGTCTTTGTTTTATTAATCTCTATCAGGCTTTCGCCTTTTGCCGGCAGGGAAATTTTATAATCTCCTTTGTATAATAATTCAGTATCAGCCAGTTTCAATAAAGAAGCTAAATTTATCTCATCCAACTTTGTAAGATCGGAATCTATATTCGCCAAAATTTCTTTATTCGTAGAGGAGTTTTTTACTTCAGGTTTCTTGTACGTTCCTAAAGTTTTATGCAATCCGTCTTTATACCATGTAAACGACCATTGTGGACCGGTTAGTCCCATGATCAATAAAAAGAATACAGAGTAAAATGCGAGAGTGTTATGCAAATCGTGATTGGTTCTTTTCCAATTTCCGGTTGCTTTTATTTTTAATCCTTTCTTCCAATTCTTTATTCGTTTCGGAAACCAGATAATCATTCCCGTTATGCACCCAAGAGTAAATAGGATGGTTGCTGTACCGGTAATTTTTCTACCCAGTTCCTGATTCGTGATGGAGCTAAATATGGAAGTTTCTATTTTATCAAACAAAAGCCAGCGGTGCAGGCTAAATAGTGTACTCATGAACTCCTGCATTCCACTTTTTGTAAGTGAGTTGCCCAGAATATCTCCGGTATATGGGTTGAGGTAATAAGTGGTGCCATTACGACTTTTATCTCCCTCCTTTTTTACATTTATCTGGTAAGTTCTGTTTAAATCCTCGGGTATATGGATCGCAATGACTTCACCCTCTGCCTGAGTTTTTACTTTCTTTATGGCAGCATCAGGTGTCATACGCACACCTTTTGCTTCCTGTTCCACTTTATATAAATGTGGGGATGCCATTTCTGTCAATTCTGTATTGTACACGTACAATGTACCACTCAGGCAAATAATGACAACAATTATCCCGGTACTTAATCCGATCCAAAGGTGAATGTTTTGAAATATGTTTCTGACTTTCTGCCAGGTTGTTCTTTTCTTATCCAAAAATATATAATTATGAAAATGATTTTAAAAAAGCGGCAAATTAATGAGCTTCCGCAATGATCACTTACTAAAGTGGGAAATGCATTTGTATAATCGGGAAAAATTGGGAATGAATAGGCGGTTGTTTAGGGAAAGATGGATAGTTGGGGAGAAACACGAATTTTTAGGC
>JBDSBN010000309.1:0-4366 GCA_039921585.1 Ginsengibacter sp.
CTATCCAGAGAGGAGGATATGAATCACGATCAGATAGCAGCCCAACTCAATCTGTCAAAGTATACGGTTAACAATCATATTGTAGAAGCTCAAAAATTTATACGGAATTATTTATCTAAAAATCTCGACCTCACTTATTTAATGTTAATCGCACAATCCCAGATTTAATTCTCTTTTAAAATATTTCTCCCGCCCATTAGTTACCCTCTCTAATTAAAGCGTCTTCTTATTATAACGGCCATTAAAACAATTACTCATTATGCCCGATAATAAGACACCAGATTCCAATTTAAATAGCTTGCTGGAAAAGTTTTTTCACAACACCTGCACCCGTGAAGAGTTTGAAGAACTTCTGGAATTAACCGGTAATGAAGATTTGAAAGCCGGGTTAGATATTTCAATGAAGAGTTTCTGGACCGATCCACTTTTTAAAAATGTAACTGAAGACAACAAATTAGATTCAAAGTTTTTTGAATTAATGCAGGAAGCAAAGAATTTGGATCCTCAAATACCAACCAAATCAAAAGTAAAATGGATCTCAAAATTCATTTCTTATGCTGCAGCTGTCGTTATCCTTGGCGTTCTTTCTATTGGCATGTATTACTTTTTTAATAAAACAGGAAAAAATCCAACGGTAAAAAATATACCTGCTCCAATCAAGGACCATCAAATATTGCCCGGAGGAAACAAAGCTTTTTTAACTCTCTCAAATGGCACCATCATTAATCTGACAGATTCGCAAAATGGAACACTTGCCAATCAGGGAAACACAAAAATCAGTAACTCAAACGGGATGATTTCCTATTCAATTACAAAAAACAATCCTTCCACAATGCTTTTTAATATAATATCCACACCCAAAGGGGGACAGTACAAACTTCTGTTAGCTGATGGCACCAAAGTATGGCTAAATGCTGCGTCTTCTTTGAGATATCCGATTTCATTTAATGGAAAGAAAAGAGAGGTGGAACTCACCGGGGAAGCTTATTTTGAAGTAGCTGCTGATAAAAGCAAACCCTTTACTGTGACTTCCAAAAACATAGAAGTACAGGTATTGGGCACCCATTTTAATATCAATGCCTACGAAAACGAGGGACTTTCCCGCACTACTTTACTGGAAGGAAGTGTCCGGATTAATGTTTCAAATAATTCTCAGTTATTGAAACCGGGCCAACAAGCCAGGGTCTCTTCTTCAAATGAAATTAACGTGATAAACAATGTGGAAACCGATGAAGTGATTGCCTGGAAAAATGAAAATTTCCAATTTATCAAGGCCGATATTCAAAGCGTTATGCGGCAAATAGAAAGATGGTATGATGTGGACGTTGAATACAATGGAAATATATCAACCCATTTCGGAGGATCTATTTCCCGGAATGTTTCCCTGAATCAGGTGCTGAATATTTTGCAACAAACTCAAAAGGTACGGTTTGAAATGGAAGGTAAAAAAGTGATTGTATCTCCTTTCCAATCAAATGCGCCATTGAAGGATAGTAAATAAACAAACCGGAAGTGTTACAGCACCTCCGGATAAATTTTTAGGTGTCAATAAATCAATCTATCGGGACAATTCATTGTTTAACCCAAAAAACAAAGTTATGTTTTTAAAACTCTTCACGATTCAATCAAAGCATCATTTAATTAAAACGCTTTTGATCATGAAACTCACCGTCGTCATATTACTTGCCATTTGTTTGCAGGCCAATGCCACAGGCTATGCTCAGCAGGTAACACTCACTTTGCGGGATGTTCCTTTACAAAAAGCATTTAAAGAGATTCAAACTCAGACAGGTTACCATTTCATGTATCCTTATGAAATTCTGGAAAAAGCCGGAAACGTTTCGGTTAATGTAAAAAATGTAGATGTGGAAGTGGCACTCAAGCAATGCCTGTTAAAAACGAATCTGACATTTACAATCGTTGAAAAAACCATTGTTATCAGAGAAAAAGAGGTGCAATACATAAAAGAAGTAATTCAAACCATCCCTTTAAACGATCCCGGCTTTATTAAGATAAGCGGGAAAGTTACGGACACAGAGGGCAATCCATTACAAGGTGTTTCTGTCTTAATTAAAGGAAGTTCTTTTGGTACGAACACAAATGAGAACGGCAATTACGGCCTTGAGGTACCTGAACAATCGATACAGGTTTTACTGTTTTCTTTTGTAGGTATGGAGTCGCAGGAGGTGCCCATTAATAATAGAACAGTCATCAACGTTACTCTGCAGCAGCACGTGCAACAACAAAAGGAAATAGTCATCATTGGATATAGTGAAAAAGACAAGAGTGAATTGACCAGCGCCATAAGTGTTGTATCAGGAAAAGATTTGAGAGATGTAACATCTTCAAATATTGGTGCCATGCTGCAGGGTAAGGTTGCGGGCTTACAGGTTGTAAATAGTTCCGGGGTTCCGGGAGCGGTTCCGGAATTGCGGCTGAGAGGTATCTCCTCCGTAAATGCTTCTCAAAGTCCCTTGTTTGTAGTAGATGGAATTATAGGCGGAAATTATGACCCGAATGATGTGGAAAGCATTACAGTTTTAAAAGATGCCGGCGCCACCGCCATGTATGGGTCACAGGCAAACGCGGGTGTGGTAATTGTCACGACAAAAAAAGGCACGTCAGCTAAAACAAGTTACCAGCTCAGAGCTTCGGCGGGTTTTCGGACACCTGATTTTGGGAAGATGGACATGATGAACGGGGAAGAACTTTTCTATTATCAAAAACAATTTTACCGCGATTATGTTCCTACAGATACCGGAAATTCTTATAAAATCGATGTCCTTAAATTCTATAATGAAAGACCTCTTAGTTTAAAAGATCAAAATTACAACTGGCTTACAACAATTTTCAAACCTGCTTTTATGCAGAATTACTATTTTTCTCTTTCCGGAAAAACAGAAAGAAATAATTATTATTTCGGTCTTACTTATTATGATGAAAAGGGTTCTTTTTTAAATACTGATTTCAAAAGGTTGAATATGCGTGCCAATTCTACCTTCCGGATTAATAACAGGATTCAATTAACCAATAATATTAACCTAAATGTATCTTCCGGAAAAACGTACGACTATAACGATGTTTTTTATGCCTATTTAAATTTACCCTGGGACAACCCTTTTGACAGTAGTGGGAAAGTGCTGTATGTGGATGGCAATTCACCTTTTAAATGGTGGTCGAGAGATAAAATAAATCCTATTCACACCATCAACAATTCAAATCATCCCTATAAGGGTGCAGATGCAAATTATGATTTGAATCTGAATATAGAAATTAATAACTGGCTTGACTTTTCAAGCACAAACAGGATATCCGCTGCTTATAATAAATCAAGTAGTTACTTTTCACCCGCTGTAGCCGGCAATTATCATGGAGATGGATTCCTGGAGGAGCAAAGCATTTTGAATTATGGCATTGTTTCCAATCAGCTATTAAAATTAAACCTGAAAAAAGGGAATAGCAGTATTAGTGGATTGGCGGGAATCGCTGTACAATCTACAAAAACAGAAATATTAGGCGCTTCCGGCAAGGGACTTCCGGAGGGACTAAATGTATTAAATGTGGTTTCCAATAATATACTGGTTAATTGAAACTATGACGAATCCACCATCCAATCCTTTATTTCCCAGTTGAATTATAGTTACCTGAACAGATATTTTTTAACCGGGTCTTACCGCATCGATGGCTCTACTGCATTTCCTTCCTCCAAACGGTATGCATCCTTCCCGGCAGTATCTGCAGCCTGGCTTTTAAGCAATGAATCTTTTTTTAAGAATGGCAAAATAAATATGCTGAAACTACGGGCAAGTTATGGTGTTACAGGCACACAAGATATTGGTGCTTCTAAATATTTGGGCTTGTATTCTCTGACCAGCCAGTACAATTCTCAGGGAGCGGCTACACCCTTGCAACTACCCAGCCCAGACCTGACCTGGGAAAGCAAATACCAGGCAAATGCCGGGCTTGATCTTGGATTGTTCAACCGGATATTTCTAACGTTTGATGTGTATAATAATGTGACCAAAAACCTCTTGTTGCAGGTTTCTCAGCCCTTGTCTGTCGGCTTTGAACAAAGGTGGGAAAACGTAGGCCAAATCATCAATAATGGTGTTGAGATAGGCCTGAACACGATAAATATTTCTTCCAATCATTTTGAATGGAGTACTGATTTCAATATTAATTTCAATTCAAACAAATTAAAAAAACTACCATCGGATATTATCAAAACCGGCTCCTGGGCCATATCCCAGATTTACAGGAACGATGGCAATCTGTATGAATTTTATATGCCTGTGTGGGCGGGAGTTGATAAACAAACCGGAGGGCCGCTTTGGGAAAAGTTGACTAAGGATGCCCAGGGAAATGT
>JBDSBN010000310.1:0-4501 GCA_039921585.1 Ginsengibacter sp.
AGCATTTCCATAATTGATAAGTACCAGAGCTTGTTTATCATAGCAACCTGCATCTCCCTTTCTATACCCTTTCCACCCACATTGTTCTATAAGCCAGGCAGCAGGAATTTTTATTGAATCATCACCAATTTTATAAAAAGGAATATCCTGTACTCCGGAAGCATTCGAAAATGAATAAAATATGTCTTTTATCGTTTGGAATTTATCCGTTGAAACAACAGGGTTTTTAAAAAAACTTCCGGCATTTCCCGTATTCTCCGGATCCGGTAATTTAGAAGTACGAATGGCGATCACTGCATCCGAAATTGCCTGGACGCTTAATTCTTTCACATTCATGAGTTCCAACTGTTGTTCTATAGCGCCATAAGATGTATTAAAAACAGGTACTGTATTTAAAGCAAAAGTCACATTTAAAATAACAAATCGACCTTTATACTTCCTTTTGAAAACACTTTCTCTGTATCCAAATTCACAATCTGATGCGGAAAACTTCCTGACTTCTTTTTCGATTAAATCATATGCTTCTAATTCATGGAAAACATCTTTAATTTCCACACCATAGGCACCAATATTTTGCATGGGCGATGCACCAACATTTCCAGGAATAAGGGATAGATTTTCAATTCCTCCATAATTATTTTTCACACAATCCAGAACAAATTCATGCCAATTAACTCCTGCGCCTACTTTTACTAAAACCTTCCCCTCTTTTTTTAATACGTTTTTAATAAAAACAATATTATTTTTTAAAATAAGCCCCGGATAATCTTCGGTAAATAAAATATTACTCCCTCCGCCCAAAATCATTTTCGGCTTGGTCTCTTCCGCATTTAATAAAATAAATTCCATCGTATCCACCGAATCAAATTCTGCAAAGGACTGCGCATACACATTTAATCCAAACGTGTTATAATTTTTTAAGGGGTAATTTTGCTGTATTCTCATTTAAATAAAATTATTGGCAAAGTACCAAATTATGAATCAACAAACCGCAGTTGTTATAGGAGCTACAGGATTAATAGGTCAGGTAGTAGTAGAAATTTTATTAAAGGATCCTTCTTTTAATAAAGTTAGAATTCTGGTTCGGGCAAAAACCGGCTTAACGAATCCAAAACTGGAAGAAAAAATTGTCGATTTTAATGACATGGATGATTTCTCCAAAAAGTTTGGAAAAGGTGATGTAATTTTTAGTTGTGTGGGCACTACCCAGAAAAAAGTACAGGGAGATAAAGCGGCATACAAAAAAGTTGACTTTGACATTCCCGTTAATGCGGCTAAAATCGGAATTGAAAATGGTTTCAAAAAATTCATGCTTGTATCCTCTTTTGGTGCGGATGAAAATTCTAAAAATTTCTATCTTAAATTAAAAGGTGAAACGGAGAATTCATTAAAAGCATTTCCGTTTGAAAGTATTGGCTTCTTCCAACCGTCCATACTTTTGGGGGAAAGAAATGAATATCGCTCCGGAGAACAATTTGCTAAAAAACTGATGCGTGTTTTTTCTAAATTACTTATAGGTAGCTACAAAAAATACCGTGCTATTGATGCTATAGATGTAGCGTCAGCCATGATTAACGAAAGTAAGAGACATAATCCCGGAGTACACTTTTTTGAATACGAAAGAATTATGCAGGCAGCCAAAGATTCGACCATTTAATCATTCTCTTTTCTAATAAGGATCTACATCGATTGTCACTACGACACTTCTGAATTTCTTATCCGATTTTAAAAGATCGATATGATTTAAAATGACTTTTTTCTGAGCCTTTAATTGTGAAGAATCCTGTTGAAGTTTGAGGAGAATTTCCATTAAATAGGTGTTTCTGATCCTGTTTATAATAGGAGCCACCGGTCCTGTTATATTGTCAAAATTTTGTCGCAAATATCTGTTCAATATATCCGCAGCTTCCATGACTACTTCATTCTTGCCGTGTTTTAAAGTCAGCCGAATCAATCGACTAAAAGGCGGATAATAGAATTGTTTGCGCATTTCCATTTCGTTTTCATAAAAATTTAGGAAATCATGCTGTTGTACAAATCCTAATATCGGATGATTGGTCTTTGACGCCTGAATTAAAACCAGCCCCTTTCCGGCTCTTCGACCTGCCCGGCCACTTACTTGCTCCATCAATTGAAATCCGCGCTCATTTACCCTAAAATCGGCAAAGCTTAACAATCCATCGGCATCCAGAATGCCAACCAGACTTACTTTTTCAAAATCAAGTCCTTTTACCACCATTTGAGTTCCTGCCAAAATATCAATACGGTGCATCTCAAACAATTTGATTAATGTATCATGCGCATTTTTACCTCTTACCGAATCTACATCCATACGTGCGATTCGTGCATCGGGGAAATCAGCTATTAATTCCTCTTCCACTTTTTCTGTTCCAAAATTTCTTTCTTTCCAGTTTACACTGCCACAAGCCGGGCATCCGGTTAATTTGGGGTAGGAATTGCCGCAATAATGACAATGTAATTTGTTGGAATATTTATGCAGAGTTAGTGTAACAGAACAATCCTGGCATTGAGGAATAAATGCACAAGTTCCGCACATTAAAAATGGCGCATATCCGCGACGGTTTTGAAAGAGAATAATTTGCTTATCCGCTTTAAGCGCCAGATCTATTTCTTCTTTTAACTGGGGCGAAATAATTACTTTCCCTTTTTTGGAAGCAGCAATCGTTTTAGTATCGATAATTCTTATCTCGGGAAGGTCTGTTCCTCCAAACCGTTCCATTAATGAAACGAGAGCGTATTTGTTTTTTTCGCAGTTAGAATAACTTTCCAAAGACGGAGTCGCGCTTCCTAACAAAACTTTTGCGCCACATAAATTTCCATAAAAAATGGCCGCATCCCGTGCATTATATCTTGGTGCAGGATCTTGTTGTTTATAAGAAGAATCGTGTTCCTCATCAATTACAATCAGCCCTAAATCTTTAAAAGGTAGAAATAGCGCACTTCTCGCACCAAGAATAATTTTTAACTCCCCTGTCTTAATTTTATTCCAGATTTCAACTCGCTCATTATTATTAAACTTGGAATGGTAAATGGCAATATTACCCCCGAAATAATGTTGTAATCTTCGTATAATCTGGGCCGTTAAAGTGATTTCAGGTAGCAGGTAAAGGACCTGTTTACCCTGGCTAACAAATTTTTCAATTTGTTTTATATACAACTGAGTTTTGCCACTGCTCGTAATTCCATGTATCAAACAAACATCTTTTTGCAAAAAGGCATTCTCTATCTCCTGCAATGCTTTTATCTGAAATTCATTCAAGACAAAATCAATATCCATTTTTTTGGGAGGAGCCTGAATTCTGTCCACACTTCTTTTTTGAATAATCAAGACATTTTTATCTGAAAGTCCTTTTAGTTGTGCAGCAGTGGTTCCAGTTTTTTTTAATAAAGCGGTCTGCAACACCTCTCCTTCTGTTTTGGAAAAATGCAAAAAACCCAGCAATAATTCCAATTGTTTGGGAGCACGACTTAATTCATCCATCAACGTACCCATTTTTTCATCGGAATGAAAATCAGGATTAAGGACGACATAATTTTCCGTTTTCTCCTTGTATTTATCAGAGAGTGATTCCCAAATAAAACAAACTCTTTTTTCAATTAATTTTTTGATTAGCGGATAAATATGAACGATATCTGCTACCTGCTGGGCTTCGGTAATTTTTAATTCTTTTTTAATTAATAAAGCTTCAGCAAGTAAATACTCCTGATCTCCCAGGTCACTAAAATCGTCTCCATATTCATCATTATAAATTAGAATTGCCTCACTACTCAACTTTAAATGTGTTGGAAGTGCTGCTGCCATTACTTCTCCCTCACTGCACATATAATAATCACTAATCCATTTCCACAACTGCAATTGGCGGGGATAAATAATGGGCTCATCATCTATTACACTTAGAATATCCTTTGTTTTGTATTCCGGCTTTGTATTAGAAATTGATTTTATGACTCCTGCATATTTTTTATTTTTTCCGAATATCACTTCTACTCTGCAACCTTGCTGAATTTTTTTTTCAAATTTAATCGGAACTGAATAAGTATATGTTTTGGGAAGCGCCAAAGGCAATATCACCTCTATCCAGGTATTTACCGGAACTTCTATTTCATTAAATAAACCATTAGACATTGATTACAGATATTTACCGGCACAAATATACCGTTGATTATTTTATACAAATTACCCGACTACAATTGCATCTCACGAAGCTAAAAACGATGTTATTCGAAGTAAAAAATTAACGAACTTCTCTGATCCAGTTGGCTTTATATTTGATCAACCCTTCCTCCATTTGCAAATATATTTTTGATTTCAAGGCTTCCATATCCTTCATGGTTAAGCCTTCCGTTTTGGTTTCAGGCAAATAAACAGCACGGCAACAACCCGGGTTCAAAGAAAAAATACTTCGATAATTAAGTCTGTCATATGTATCCAGGAATAATACAGGTTTAATTGGTTTTTGAGTTTCTATGGCAATTTTAA
>JBDSBN010000311.1:0-10393 GCA_039921585.1 Ginsengibacter sp.
TAGAAAGCGGGCATTTGAATTGGTTAGAACACAGGGAATGAGTTACGAAGAGGCCGCAACTGCTATGGGCATTTCCCGTAATACACTTAAAGAACACCTGGTGCTGTCTGTAAAGGGTATCAAACAGTATTTGTTAACTCATGGAGATGTGGCATTGATGCTATTGTTGATTCCTCTTCTTAATAAAGGAATTCTTTAAGGCTTTCATTATCTCTTCGCGATACCCAATTAATTTAAGTGATAAAATATTTTTTATAAATTCTTTAGAATCTACACACCCATTCTAATTATCAAAGTGTCTTACTAATATATGGAAGGTGAAAAGTTTACACAAATAGGGCTTTTAAAACGGTTTTTAGATAATACCATTACAACTGCAGAGGCAGAAGAACTGTTTGCCTGGCTAAGGACTACTTCGTTTGAAGATGATAGTGACGTTGCACAAATAATGGATGCTTATTATCAAAATTCATTTGCTGAAACAGCAACTCCTGATTTGCAAACGAACAGGGAGCATTTAGATAAACTTCTGAAAACAATAAATGCTGATGAAAAGAAGCAGGTGACACCGGTCATCCGAATGAATAAAAAATGGTGGATGGCAGCAGCCTCTATTATCATCTTGCTTGGTGTTGGCAGTTTTTTTATATACTTAAATAATAGTCAGCCACCCATTGAAATAACCAAAACCTTATTAAATGATATCGCACCCGGAGGAAATGTAGCGACTCTAACATTGTCTGATGGATCTACAATCAGTCTGGACAGTGCAAACAATGGATCACTTGCTCAACAAGGTCAGTCAACGATTATTAAGTTGGAAGACGGTCAGTTAGCTTATGAAGAAAATGCGCACAACACAGTACTAAAAGAAGTTCAATATAATACCGTATCCACGCCAAGGGGTGGTCAGTATCAATTAGTATTAGCCGATGGCTCCAAAGTGTGGCTGAATGCAGCCTCCTCAATCCGCTTTCCTGCGGCCTTTACCGGTAAGGAAAGAAATGTGGAAATAACCGGTGAAGTATATTTTGAGGTGGCGCACAATGCTACTAAGCCATTTATAGTGAAAGCGAATGAGGTGGATATAAAAGTTCTGGGAACCAGTTTTAACGTGAATGCTTATAAGGATGAAAACTTAATGAAAACTACGTTGCTGGAGGGTTCTGTAGAAGTTTTAATGGGTAAGGAGAAAAGGTTTTTGAAACCAGGAGAGCAGGCGGTGGTGAATAATAATGGACAGTTTCAACTTAAAAGTGCTCCGGATTTAGAATCAGTTGTGGCGTGGAAGGATGGAAAGTTTGATTTCAGAGATTTGGATTTGAAGTCAATCATGCGGCAAATGGAGAGGTGGTATGGAGTAGAAGTAATTTATAAAGGGGATATTCCTAAAGAAGAGTTTGTGGGAATTATTTCCCGGGATGTTAATCTATCTGAAATTATAAAAATGCTCGAAACTGCTGGCAGTTCAAAATTTGAACTGAATCAAAAAACTGTTATTGTAAAAAATTAATGTAAGACCAAAAAAAACCGGAAATGCTACGAACATATCCGGTTGGCCAACTATGTGAATGGTTGGCGATCAGGTCTAATTGAACAAATAAAACCGTAAAGAATCATCTATTAATTAACCTAAAACTCTGTAAAAGTATGAAATTTAAAATCAGAAGAAATCAATACTTGGCTGTTTTAACGAAAAGGGGAAACACCAGGCAATTACCTTCTTCACAAATTTTTAAAGCAATGAAATTAACTTGCTTTTTATTAATTATTTCCTTTCTTCAAGTACATGCCACTGGATTAGCACAAAACGTGACTATCTCGGTCAAGAATGCATCAATAGAGAATGTGTTTAGAGAAATTGAACGTCAGACTAGTATCGGGTTTCTATATTCTAAGAAAATTCTGCAGGGTGCAGGGAAGGTTAGTTTGAATGTAAAAGATGTTCCCGTAGAGGAAGTTCTGAAAGAATGCTTTAAAGGACAATCCTTTCATTTTTCTATACAGAACAATACGATTGTTATCAAAAAATCAGTAGTGACATCTCCTGTGATTCGTTCAGATGAATCCGTTGAACAATTGCCCCTTGGAATAGATGTTAGGGGTAAGGTTACTGATGAAAATGGTAGCCCGCTTGCTGGGGTTTCTATACTTATAAAAGGAACTTCAAAAGGAACAGCAACCAATGAAAAAGGAGAATATAATTTAAGTGATGTAGACGAAAATGCGACACTTGTTTTTTCTATAATTGGTTTTACTTCACAAACAGTATCAATGAAAAAATCTTCTACAATCAATATCACTTTACAACGTGATTTGAGAAAACAGGAAGAGGTTGTTATAAGTACAGGATACCAAACCATTTCTAAAGAAAGAGCAACAGGAGCTTTTGAAGTAATTAGTGGTAAACAAATCGAAAATAAAATACAGACTAACGTATTAGAAAGATTAGAAGGTTTGGTGCCAGGATTGTTAATGATCAATGGTAAGGATGAAGGCGGAGATGCAGTTACAATCCGTGGAGTTTCGACATTATATGGCACAAAAAGCCCCCTTATTGTTGTAGATAATTTTCCAATTGAAGGAGGTATAAATTCGGTTAATCCAAATGACGTAGAAACAATCACCGTTTTAAAAGATGCAGCTGCAGCCTCTATATGGGGAGCCCGTGCCGCCAATGGTGTGATTGTGATTACCACCAAAAAAGGTAAATCAGGGAAAACGGATTTTCAATATACCAATAGTTTTCAATTTACAGAAAAACCAGATCTGGGATATTTGAATAGATTATCCTCCTCAGATGATATCGATATTTCAAGGAAATTGCTAACAGCTGGTCCGAACTTGGAGAATAATGCGAAAAGATGGGGTGATTTATACTCCACTTTCTCAGGATTGCTGATGGATTCCATAGCTGGAAGACTAAGTCCAAGTGAATATTCCGCCAAAGTTGACCAATTGCGTGGTCTTGATAATACGCAACAAATTAAGGATTTATTGATGCAAAATCCGTTTGTTCAGAATCATACATTATCCTTTAGCGGCGGAGGTGAAAAAAGTACATTTTATAGTTCTTTAAATTTTACTGATAGGAATAGCTATACTCTTAAAAGTGATTCAAGAAGTTATTCAGTGTTTCTGAAATCCTCTCATGAGATATCAAAGCGCTTAACCTTGGGGATAAATACAAACTTTACTTTCGGAGAAGGAAGTTCTTCTCCTGTATCGCCATTAAGTATGTTTAATTTAAAGCCATACGAAATGTTGCAAGATTCCGATGGGAATCCACTGGGGGTAAAACGACAATCCGGATCTTTGGGTCTGTCTGAATCAAATCCATTTATAATCGATCAGCGAATGGCGTGGGGGTTAGATGATGAAACGTATTATCCGTTATTGGAACTGGATCGAAAAGATATTACGAATAGCTCGGCGGCTCAACGACTTTTTTCTGAATTAAACTACAAGATAGCAAATGGCATTACTGCAAATGTCAGTTACCAGCTTGAAAAAGGGAGTTCCTTCGGTAAAACGTATACTCATAGAAACCAGGCAGATCATGTTAAGCTTATCAATGATAATGTTGCCCCATTCAAAGTAAATTATGTCATTCTAACGAATACTGATGGAACCCTTCGGTCACCTAAATTCCATATTCCACGAGGAGGAAGAGTGGATGAAAGAAGGTCAGATAATACTGCCTATTCCTTAAGAGCATCTTTAAGAGTGAATAAGATGTTTAATGATCATGCAATTGCAGGCATTGCAGGAGTGGAAAGAAGTGCCACACGAAGAGGTGGTAATAGTATCTCGAAATTTGGCTATGATGATAATACATTGAATTTTATTCAGATAGATCATATGGCAATAAGAACCGTTCCCGGTATCCTTCAAATGGAAAATGGAGGGATTAGGCGCGGAATACCTGTAAATGATAATTTCTTCTATTCAGAGGATCGGTTTATTTCCGCTTTCGCAAATGGATCATACACTTATAAGAACAAATACATTTATTCTGGAAGTTTTAGAATAGATCAAACGAATCTTTTTGGAACGGATCCTAAATATCGTTACCGTCCATTATGGTCTACCGGATTAAGCTGGATCATAAGCCGGGAAGATTTTATGAGAAATAATCCTTTTATCAACCATTTACAACTCCGCACAACATATGGTTTAAATGGAAACGTTCCTAAAAATTCGGGTCCTTTTATGATTGCACAAGCTGGCATCCACTGGTGGACGAGCAATCCTTCTTATAGCATCACCGGTCCTGAAAACGCCTCTTTGCGCTGGGAAAAAACAGCGGTTACCAACTTGGGAATTGATTTTACTTTATTGAATAATAGAGTAAGCGGAAAGCTGGATTATTATGTAAGAAGAAGTACAGATTTATTGGCAGACGAAAAACTGAATCCCACTTATGGATTTACGACCTCATTATTGAATACGGCTAGTATGAATAATGATGGATTAGAAATACAATTGACAACCAGAAATATTCAGAAACCGAATTTTTCATGGTCAAGTACTTTTGCTTATTCAAAAAACAAGAATAAAATAACAAAGGTTGCACTTGCTACTTATTATGCTAATGCAAGGGAAGTGGCATCAGGTAGACCCTACTTTGTAGGAAAACCTTATGGGGCGTTGTATAGTGTGCGTTTTGGTGGTTTAAGTAATGAGGATGGCCAGTTACAGATATTAGATCAAAATGGCAAAATTGAGCCTCCCGGACAATTAAATGGAAGCTTGGATGCAGCCTTCTATTCTGGAAACCGCAGGCCTGAAAGTAATGGAGCTGTTTCAAATTCACTCCGATATAAAGATCTGGAATTGAATTTCATGTTTGTCTTTTATCTCGGACACGTAATGCGGGAAAATACACCAAGAGCGTCTAATGGCGTAGCTCATCAGGACGGACGATTGGCAGATGCCTGGAAGAAACCCGGAGATGAGGAGTTTACAAATATTCCTAACGTAATAGTGAACAGCAATGGATCATATGCAATGGCCTATTATAGAAATATTTTGGATATAAACGTTTTTGAAGCAGACTATGCAAAACTTAGGGAGGTTATATTGACATATAACATAGCTCCGGAAATCTTTAATGGCAGATATATCAAAGGGCTGCAATTGAATGCACAAGCTAGAAACCTATGGACGCTTACTAAGAATAATTTAGGTATAGACCCTGAATCTTTTGATGGTGGACAAAGAACAATGCGTGTCATGCCGACCTATGCTTTCGGAATAAATTTAAAATTTTAAGCCGTAATTCTAAAAAGTAATATGATCCATTTTAAAGATAAAAAAACATTGAAAATGAAAAATATATTTGTATCAAGTCTGCTGCTGATGGCTTTATTGAGCCTTTCAGCTTGCAATAAATACCTGGATATTAAGCCCAAAGGTTATGTCATTCCCGAAACGGTAGAAGAATTTGAAAGAATACTTAATGGGGAGAGTTTGACAAAATTATTGTCTGATGGAATCGAAAGGATGTCTGATGATTTTTATGATCCCACAATAATAAAAGATGAAAACATTTTGTGGCGTGATTACAGACTTTATATGTGGCTTCCGGACGCTTATACGACCGTTGAGGATTACCGTGGTTATTCCTATTGGGACATACTTTATAGAAGGGTATACCAATACAATGCGGTTATTAACGGTATAGATAATGCTACTGGCGGTACTGCGAAGAGGAAAGCGATAGCCAAAGCGCGGGCAAGAACAGGAAGGGCGCTTATTTACTATTATATAGTAAATATTTATAGCAAACCATATCAGGTTGAAAGTGCGAAAACAGATTTAGGAATTCCGTTAGTAACAGGCGTCAGTATTGAAGAAGCACTGCCTGGAAGAGGGACCGTGCAGCAAACGTATGATTTTATATCAAAAGAAATTACGGAAGCTTTACCTGATTTACCTGTTTCCTCCATTTCCTCCTTTGAGATTACAAAAGGTGGTGGATATGGATATTTAGCACGTGCATACCTCCAAATGGGTGAGTATGCTAAAGCGGCTGAGGCAGCGGATCATGCATTATATTATAATGATCGGTTAGTAGACTATAATAATGAATATCAAATGTCAGGTGATAGATTTTCTCTTAAATCGACCAGTATTCTGTTGACAGCAATTACTCATCCAGAGAATACGCTCATTCATTTTTTCGATTATACAAGAGGAATGGCAAGAAAAAATATGCCCAATGAAACTGCTCAGCTATTTGATGAGAAAGACCTTAGAAGAGTAAATGTCTTAATCGAAAACATTGGAGGAGAGCAAATAAATACCTATATGGCTTCAACTCTTTATGATTATAGTATTGGAATTACGACTCCTGAGATGTATTTAATCCGTGCTGAAGGAAATGCCCGCGAAGGAAAGATCCAATTGGCAATGGACGATCTGAATAAACTCCGTAAAAACAGGATTAAATCAGATTCCTATATTGACCTCACTTCCAACGATAAAATTGATGCAACCCGGAAAATTTTAGAGGAGCGCAGGCGGGAGTTGTTATTTAAAGGGGTTCGTTGGTTTGATATGAGAAGACTTCATAACGATCCTAATTACGGATTTACACCTCGTCATTACCTTGCAGACGGAACTTATATAGAGTTAAAAGCAAATAGTCCCAGGTGGGTCATGACCATACCAGATCCAGCCGTTAGCGACAAAATTGTCCAAAACCCTTAATGACATTAAATTGAAAAAGCAACCTCTTTTTATATTGTTTGTATTGTTCTCAATGATCAGTACTGCGTTTGCTCAAAATAGCACCATCCATGGAAGTATCCTTCATTCTGCAGATCCGGATTTAAAGATAAATATTCCTGTAGATGGAAAATTCTTCGAAGGTGCGAATATCACAACGGCCATCGATGCGACAACAGGCGAATTTCAAATCAATTTTGAAATCAAGCAATCCGGTTTTATTACGCTAGTAAATAATTGGCGATCGATTAAGTTATTCGTAGTTCCTGGTAAGACATATGAAATAGAATGGGACATGAAAACCAGGTCTGCCGTTAAGATCACAGGTTACCAGAGTGAAGGACAGATGATGTTGCAACAACTAGCTCTTGGGCAAAACGCTAAACGATTAAGCGCACAATTGGATTCACTAAAAACGGTGAAAGAGCGCTGTTCATTAGCTACTAAAATCGCAGATGAGAAAATTGCCAGAGTTAAGTCAATTTATAAGCAGAAAAAAATCAGCAAAGATTTTTACCGGTCAACCTTAAATTTAATTGAAGTGGATAGAATTAATTCGCTTTCAACTAACTTCTTTTTTGAATACCGTAAATGGGAAGGAAGAAGCGATGAAGACCTACCCAAAATGGCTATTTTCTTTAAAGAATTTATGCCTGCATGGTCAGATCTGTACAAGAGAATAAACAATTCTAATGTGTGGCTAAAATCAAGCGCCTTCACCGATCTCTTAGGTAATTATAAGTTTTACCTGAATTTGGCAGATAGTGGCCGACTGGTTTTTGGACGAGGAAATTACGCCAGGCTTTATTTGGATGAAATTAAACATACCTTAAAAGGGGAAATGAAGGAATACGCCTGGGGAAACCTAATTGTAGTGGGTGTAAATCAAAAAGAATATGAGAAGGAGTGGATTCAAAACTTCGAAGATTTTAAGAAGAAATTTCCAAAGAGCTCATTAATTCCTTATCTAACGCTTACTATTCAAAAGGTGATTGACTATCAGGCCCAGCTAGAGTCACAGAAAGATCCTGACGTAATCTTCATAAAAAATTATGAACAGATCAATGAGTTTTCGCAGCTTTTAGCGGAATTAAAGGGAAAGGTTACTTACATTGACCTATGGGCAACTTGGTGTGTGCCCTGTAGGGAGGAATTACAGTATTCAATTGCGATGCATCAAACACTTGAGGACCTCGGTGTACAATCACTCTATTTGTCTTTAGATAAAGATAATGCTCATGATAAATGGTACAAGATGGTCTATGGCTTAGGTTTAAAAGGCCTAAACATGCGGGTAAACTCCACTTTGCACGAAGTGCTAAATAAAACAATCCCTCAGTTTTACGGTATACCTCGGTATTTAATTGTTGATAAAGAAGGAAAAGTAGTAGAGTGGAATGCAAAGCGACCAAGTGATCAATTACTTTTGATTGAGCAATTAAAGAAGTATTTGTAATGGAGTGATTAGATAGAATTTTTTTTCTGGAAGCATGATATCTATACCAGGGAGATTCGTAAAAAGGGAAATTTAAAAAGAGGCTGTCTCAAGGTAAAACTTGATTCAGCCTCTTTCTCTTTCGATAGAGGTCTTGTCGTCCAAAAAGATTAATGAATGCCTTTGCTCTGATACAGTGTGTTGCGAATGAAAAATAAATTGAAAGTTTTTTTTAATGTTTTATCAAAGATGGTTGTAGGGGCCATTTGGGTCAAGTTTAATTGCTTCATCAAGGTCTGCAATGGCGTTCTCAAATTCCCAATATTGGCTGTTGTAATTAATCGTCAAATGCAAAACCAAGATTTAAACCAAAGCTGTATGGTATATAATTTGAGCTTTTGGTATCCAACTTTCTCTTATTATAATTTGTCAGTGCCGTTTGATAAAATGGTGTCAGTAACAGCGATAAATCGTGGCCGACTTTCCAAGATGTAGTTACATTTTTTCTTGTTGCTAAAGGACCTTTTTTTAATATAAACCAGTATTGTCCAAAAAAAGTTCTGGATTTAGTATTTAACCGATAATAATTTGCAATGTTTTGTGTGAAAGTAAATTATAACTGAGACCTCCATAAATACCGGGATATGTTTTTTTGAGCTTTAAACAATATACATAATAGTATTAACCTCCGTCGGATGCCATTCGAAAGAGTTTAAATGACACTCTCCGAAAATCTGATATTCAGCCCGGTATTTTTTTAAGAAAAAACTGCCTGGCCAACGAACAGCTTATTCTAAAGCTTTCAATCTTATCTCTCTCTTGAAATAGGGTAAGGAACCGCCCAGAAAGGTTGGGTATCGATCATTATCGAATGTTAACTCAACTTGTATTTCTTTTCCTTTCCAGATAAATACGATGCCTTTTTCATTAATTTTTTCATCATCGGGTTCGCCAAGTGTTTTTATCATTTCAGGTAAAATGGTATTGACCATTTTTGCGACAACTTCTTCATCATCACTTTCCTTAAACCTGGTCAGTTCTACAAATATTTCCTTAATGCGGTTCTTCTCCACTACAACATATGAGCGATGCACTGTATTCTCAAAGAATGGTGCCAGGTCCGAATTGCTTATTCCAAACAATTCTTTCCTTACATAATTTTCAAAACTCTTTTTGGGATAATCCGATTTCTTTGAACCAAGTTTAAACCCCATGTAATGATCAAAAATGTCCGGTGAAACCTTCGCCACTTTTTTTTCTTTCACTACTTCTTTCAGTGGTTTTTTATGCAAAAGTTCTTTTTCAATTCCGGTCGGAAGATCAAAACTTCCTGGAGGTAAATTCGGTAAAATTTCAACCGCTCTAAATAGGCCAGATATGCCGTTTTCGTCCAGTAGATGAATTTCTAACGGATACCCTTGAATGCTTTCTGTTTGTCCCTGATGAATATAGCCGGGAGCCTTTATTTTATCTGTTATGTAATATATCTGCTTGCTACCGTTCTCCAATTCCAGCGTTGCCCGGTAACAAGAATATCCAAGTATTATTTTGGTATCTCTTTTATCGTACAGAATCCTTTTAAATTTACCAATATCGATGCCTCTTATGTACCATGCATAATCTTCTTCCTTTGGTTCTATAAAATGTTTTGTGTCAAATACCGTTGCATAAATAATACTTCCTTTTTCAGGATTACCGGATGGTTTAAAGGTTGTATACCAAACTATGCTGGAACTATACATCTTAAACATCTTATCGCTAAAATAGAAATCAATCGAGGCTGTACCCAACATTTTTGAAAGCTCAGTTTCTTTTGTGTCAGGGTCTTTGACCTCTTTGTATTTGATGACTCCTTCACGGATATTTTGCTGGGCCAAGGCCTTAAAGCCCAATAAAGGAAGGCATAAAAACAGTGCAAACCGGATTGTTTTCAACATAAATTTAATTTCCATTAAAACTGAAATTAATTCTTTTTATTGTTTTTAATGGTGGTTGTTTCGTTGACTGCTTTAGTAATTTAATTTGTTTTATTGAGTTACGTTACAATCGCGCCAAGGGAAATACTAATTTGCGCCAGGTAGGGGTAAAGTGTTTTTTATAACTATAAATATTCCTGGATAGAATGATCAAAACTAAAAAGAATTAGAAATTATCTGGTTAAAACAGAATGGTTGATGAAATGAATTTTGGGCATTAATATCTGTCTAAATATCTAAAATGGCTTAA
>JBDSBN010000312.1:0-8989 GCA_039921585.1 Ginsengibacter sp.
ACTATGCCTGTAAGTGCATAAGGCTTGTTATTATTTAAATAATGGAAGTTGCCTATTCCGCTTTTCTGGGTGATATTGCCTTTGGAACACATTTGTATGACTTTAATTTTAGTTTAAAAAAGACACATCCTTTTTTTTGAAACACAAGCTTTTTCCAAACAAAATTTGTTTAATAAGGTGGATATTGTTTTATATTTCTCATCGCTTCAGGTGCCGGATAGGTAATCGTCCAATTTAATTTTTTTAAATCTTCTAAACTCAGGTCGTATCGCTTTAAAATCTTGTATCCGCTTCGGATTATTCCCCACTCGTTAACCTTAACCGTATCGCTATTAAGTATAAAAATAGATAAGGTATCTGCCGGAAACTTTTTATATACATTTGACCATTCAGTTTTACTGTCGATAACTGCATAATCTTCGGGAAATGCCGTACTATAATAAGGTACGTTCGCTGGTAATGCCGTATCAGGATAAATCCTACTTTCAAATGTAATACATGCATAATCAGCATCATTAGCAACTTTAATACTATAAACTCTTTCCACAAAAGGATTCTTCTTGCAGGTACTTGAGCAACTGACAAAAAGTAAAATCGGAATTATTATTTTTTTCATGTCCGTAATTTTTTTAAAAAAATAGCCACCAGCTAAAAATTAAAGGTGGGTGAGAAAATATCCAGTACCAATTTGGATTATAACGTCTCGGATATTCATTATTATTCCATGGTAAGGCTGTTAGGGCATTGGGGTTGGATTTGGATACAAGGTTGTAACGGCTTGAACGGAACTTGTTTTATATTGCGATTTAAGGGTTTGAATGGAAGCCATACTACTACTACTACTACTGTTATTACATATATATTGTCGTTCTACCATATTTCCAGCCGCATCATAAATATATTCAATCCCACAGCTTCCTGCCGGAAGACCCGTTTGAGCAAAGACATTGGCAGGTTTGACTGTTGCTAAGGATAAGAAGATAAGAAATAAAATCCCTGCTCTTTGTAATTGAATAAATTTTTTAAAAAATTTATTCAAGGTCATTTTATTTTTCATTGAGTTTTATTTTGATTTATATCTACAAGACTAATATAGAGGATTTTTTGTCTTCTTTTAATACCTTATTCCTTCTTTATTCGTTTTTGTAATTAAGTCCACTACATATTACAACCTATTGCTTTGAAATACAGGATGTATAATATTATTAATTACTTCATGTTTAGGAAGTGAGTATTTATTCCGCTTGATTTTCGGGTACTTTTACTTGCAAAAAACCGTATTTTCCTTAAGGAAATGGATGCATGCTCTAATAATCAAACTAAACCTGTAAAGAACCATTTGGTACACAGCTCATAGGATTCTCACATCAGGAAAAAATGAATTTATTAACATTGCATATTACTAATATTTATTGTATATAGACTTCGGGTTTTTTCCTTACTCTTATGGTTGCTAAATTTAGTGGGTTACAAAAATTAATGCCTGGAACCGGGAATTCAAGTTTAACCGTAACAATATGAACAAAACTTAGTCACTATTATTGCTCTTCGGAAGAATTTACTTTATCTTTCTTTTTATTCTTTTCTTCAACAAATCTCAAACACTTGTAAAGAGTTGCTGTGGAGACGGAAAACATGTCGCAGATTTCAGCTGGTAGAATTTTCCTTAGAATCGTAAGCCAATTTAATAGATCCTGCCTTTTGTTGAAAAGCTTTAGAAAGGCCCTGCCTTTCTCCCTCTTGCTATGTATTTAGGTCATGTTGCCCCACTTTGGAATTGAGCGCAAAAATTATCATTTAAACCTTGGTTTAATTTTTCATTCACTAACGGTAATGTAGTCTCAAACTTGTGGTCGTGTCTCCCAAAGTAAGTCTTCATTACCTTCTAACCCGGATTTAAATATTTGTTATATCTTTATAAAAAATCTCTTGGGACGACGATAATTTAATATAGAATATGATATTAACTTGTAATAAATTTCTTTGATTTATTAAATCTACTCAAAATTTTAATTGAAAAGAATGCCAATAAAAATCATTTTATTTTTTTTATCCTGGCTTTTTATACAAAACGGGCAATCTCAAATTACCAAAGGAAATTGGATGGTTGGAGGTAATGGTGTTTTAGAAAAATCAAAGACGATAAATTTATTTGAGGTCAAGAGCACTAATATCAAATTATCACCAAATATCGGATATTTTTTTATGGATAAATTTGCTGGTGGGATCAAAACAGGTTTATATTTCAGTGAAATAAAATTTAACGGTGGTGTCAGCAAGTCAACGCAATTCTCTCTGGGACCTATACTACGATACTACTTCCTGAATGCAGACAATATGGTTAATTTCTTTGCAGAAAGTACTTATCAATATTCTCATCTTTACGGTAATTCCGGATCATCGAATAATAGTAACACTTGGGCATTTTCATTAGGCCCCGTCATTTATTTCAACTCAAGTGTTGGGCTTGAGTTCACTATTAATTATGAATCATTTCGATATAAAAATGATAATAAATCTTCAAATTCATTTTTCCTTGGTATTGGATTTCAAATTCATTTAGAACGATATAAAAATTAAAATCCATTTTATGAAACATATATTTACAAAAATCCTGGGTTTGACTATATTAGCTTTCTCAAGTACAATAACCTTCTCTCAATCTAAAGAGTTTAACTATTTGTCAAGTGGATTGAGTACCAGCGCATGCAATGTATTTAATCCAGCAGTTATAGTAACTGAAATATCTCATTCATCTCATGCTGGCGGGGTCACTTTCAATTCCTCAAATGGATTAATTTTAACAACAACCCCAAAATTAAGTTCCCCAGGTGCAACCGCCTTCGTAATTAATTATAGTTTTAATCCTGGTTACAAATACGATATCTCTATTACAGCAAAGGGAAACTCGGCAATGCTTTTAAAAAGTTCTGTTGTCCCTAATCTTAATCAATTCAATACAAACGGAACAACTTCTTGTACTCCTGATAATTATGCTTTTTCATATATTACCGCAGGATATGGACAATTCACAACCCCAACTTCCGCTAGTAGTACATCTTATTCGATTCCTCAATTT
The DNA here is from genome assembly GCA_039921585.1 of Ginsengibacter sp. Lineage (GTDB taxonomy): Bacteria > Bacteroidota > Bacteroidia > Chitinophagales > Chitinophagaceae > Ginsengibacter. The sequence continues at coordinate 3,080 of JBDSBN010000312.1, forward strand.
ATCATACCTGGTAATAATATTTATCCATATATGATAGTATGGGTTTCTGGTGGCAGACCAAACTTAGAATTAGATGCTTTGTCAATTAGCAAAATTAATATAATAGAAACTGCATCTCCATCTTTTACATTAGCATCATCTCCTTCTTTGATAACATGTGGTTCTACATCATCTATAACCTTTACAACAACAGCTAATAATGTTCCAGGGGGATCTTCTGTTTCATATACCTGGAATTTGGGAGCCACACCCAACGGCTGGCTTTATAATGGCAGTCCCGCTCCTATTTCTATTCCAACGGGCACTGTTAATACTTTATCACTTACGCCTGATTGTGGTAAGCCTTTAAGTAGTATTTATGCTACAGCAACCCTAAACAGTGTAAATTATTCTACGAATAACAGTACAGTTTCTGTTATTTCTCCATCTTTAACTATTGAGGGAAACCCTACTCTCTGTTCTGGAACAGATTCGTATAATATTCCAAACTTACCCTGCAATGCAACTGTGTCATGGAATTCATCTAATATTAGTATTGCAACAGTAACCCCCACGGGCAATCCTGCGACAGTTACAAAAGCTGGAAACGGTGAGGTAAAAATAACAGCCACAATTAATGCTTGCGGTGTTAGTTTACCACCCATTTCAAAAACTATCATTGTTGGAATTCCTCAATACACATATGAAATAGTCCCATCACCCATTTCATCATACACAGAGTGTTATAAATTGAATAAAACCTATTCATTTACCATTCAACCAACGGGAACAGATCCTTATTACCCCAATGGTCCCTACCGATGGTATTGCACAGGTATGGGAATTCTCTCTTCCACGACAAAAACTGTTTCAATTAAGTTTACTCAAGCAGGTGATTATACACTATCAGTCAGACCAAATAGTGCATGCGGACTTGGGCCTGCAAGTGTTTATGGTGAAACATTACATGCTTCATCATCATGCTCCGGTGGCTATTATTTGGTTTCTCCCAACCCTGTTAAAAGCGATTTAAGCATTACATCTATCATGTCAAAACAAATGGATAATTCAACTTCGAGCGAGAGGCCAAGCATTAGAGACTTTGATAGAGTCGAAATAATTGATAAATCGGGAAATATAGTTGTAAGAAAAACTTATTCAAAAAATACACGTAATGCAAATCTGAATATTTCAAATTTACGTTCAGATGTTTATATAATAAGAATATTTCATAAAAATACCTCCGAAGAGCATAAAATAATAGTGCAAAAATAGATAGTGAAGCAAATAAATAAAAAAAACATTTTCTTTAATCGATAAATTCTCTTTAGACAAATAGATCTAAATTGTAGATAAAAGTTTTACTTATTTCTATTACTAAACAATTGGATTTCTTCGGCAGTATGTACTTTGGTTATCTTCTTATTCTTTTCTTCAACAAATCTCAAACCCTTGTACAAAGTTGCTGTGGAGACGGAAAACATGTCGCAGATTTCAGCTGGTAGAATTTTCCTTAGAATCGTAAGCCAAGCCCTGGCTTTCTACCTCCCTTTCTTCCTTCACAGTTAACAATATCCTTCAAAAATAGTTGAACCTTCCTTTATAGAAACCCAGCAATTTTTCCCCATACGATGTGGCGCAGTATAGGCTCCATTTGCTTGCTGTGTTAGCTCATATTTTTCACATAATTTTTCTATCGTTTCTTCATCTGTAAAGAAAGATAAATAATTTCATTCACGATATCTTATCGTGATAATCGAAGGAACAATCGTACACATCTCATGTAACTGTATTGAATAAATTGGACCTACTTGCCTAACTTTTTTCATTTTAAATATTTTATTGTTTATAATATAATATATAAACAAATTTCAACTTTTCCAAAGCACAATCTAAAAAATAAGAAAGAATTTATAATATATCCCTATTTTCAATTTCCCAATCACATATTTACTTATTTGGGGACATTTTCATAGCAAAAATGGGAAGAAAGAAAGAGTTTGATAACGCTATTAAAAAGAAAGTGGAGTGAGGCCGAGTCCTTTCTCAATTTTTAGAAAATACGACTGAAAAAAACTTTGTTCTTACCATTACTATTCTCCGGAAGCATGCGTTTTCCCTTTTTTATTCTTTTCTTCAACAAATCTTAAACACTTGTACAAAGTTGCTGTTGAGACGGAAAACATTTCGCAGATTTCAGCAATAGAATTTTCTTTAGAATCGTAAGCTAATTTAATAGAGCCTGCCTTTTGTTGAAAAGCTTTAGAAAGCCCTGGCTTTCTACCTCCCTTTCTTCCTCTTGCACGTGCAGCAGTTAGTCCCGCATTTGTGCGTTCTCTAATTAGTTCACGCTCAAACTCTGCAAGAGATCCGAAAATATTAAAGATCAATCTTCCTTGCGGAGTGGTTGTATTGAGACTATCGCTTATGCTGATAAAGCTCACGTTTTTTTCGTGTAGGGTCGTCACAATATCAATCAGGTCCCGGAGACTTCTTCCCAACCGGTCCAATTTCCAAACAACCAGGCTATCGCCCTCCCGCAATTTCTCAATTGCTTTCTTTAATTCCGGACGTTCTCTCTTTGCTCCGGAGATAGTTTCTTTAAAAATGACTTTACAACCTGCATTTTTAAGCGCATCCAGTTGCAAGTCAAATTTTTGATCATTCGTTGAAATACGTGCGTATCCTATATTCATAATCTGGTTTGAGTATTTTACAAAACTCATCAATACGAAGTTAACTAAAAATTGAATTCGTAAAAGGCATTATTAAAACATGCTCCCGCTTGAAACTTTGACAGAAATAAAGAAAAAGGAGTTTTTAATTAAATGGCCGTTTTCTTAAAATCCTTGCAATTAATATATTTCAACAAAATAGATCGGGAAAGGTTTCGTTTGATAAGCATTACCGTCTAAAGAAATACTTTATCCCACTTTTTATTCTTAATTTCCACCTTTGATAATTTTACCCCAAAACATGTTGCTTACATTCAGGAAAAAAATCTGAAATTCCTGATAAGTCCGGATGTACAGAAAAAAACTAACCTGCCAAACACAACTGATCTATGAAAAAATACAAGGAAAATTTACCTGGTTTATTTTTTATTGCAGCATTGCTTTTTTTGAACGCTTGCAGTCCAAAAATTTCAACGAAAATGAGTAAAAAATATCCGACTCTTGACTACAAACAAGCCGTTTTAGTTATCGGAATTGACCAGCCAGAACCTGATCATGCGGAAGTATTAGGAAAAGTAAAAATCGGAGATAATGGCCTTACTTTAGATTGCACCTACGAAACGGTGATTGATAAAGCAAAAATGGAGGCCAGAAAAGTGGGAGGAAACGCAATAAAGATCATTGAGCATAAGCCTCCTTCCACTTTGGGAACTTCCTGTCATAGAATTACTGCCAATATTTTGAGGGTGGCCGATATTAATAACTACACACAAGTGGAAGACGAAATTCTTGAAGATGTTGATTATGCTGTTTTAAATGTATATCGTTATGGTGGTCCGGGTGCATTGGTTGGTTATGATTTATATCTTGGAGACTCTGTTATTTGTAGAGTAAAAAATAACTTTAAAACAACCTTGCATATAAAAAAAGATGGCTTAAATACTCTTTGGGCTAAAACGGAAGCAAAGTCTCAAGTTCCCATTGATATTAAGATCGGAAAAACATATTATTTACGTTGTGGCATTTCTATGGGAGCATTTGTGGGACAACCAAAGTTAGAATTAGTAGATAGTAAAGTAGGTAAACCAGAATTCGAATCCTTTAAAGCAAAAAATCAATGAAAAACCTATTAATATTTACCCTACTTATGTTGCTGTCAAATGCAATTTTCTCTCAAGACTTAATAGTAACAGATGAAGGCGATTCTATCAATTGTAAAATAACGAAAGTAAAAGCGGATAATATCTATTTTACCTTCAAACATAAAAATGAAATCAGAAACACACTGCTTCCAATGTCGAAAGTAAAAGAACATCAATTTGATTTTTATAAAATAAATGAAGTTCCTACAGGACACGTAGTCAGAGAAGAAAATTATCAACATTTCAGAATTGCATTAAATGGAGGATATAGCTATCAAACAGCAAAAATTGCAGAAAATGTTCCTGCTGATTTTAAGGATTATGTAAAAAAATTAAAATCAGGATATCACTTTGGTGGCGACATCACCTATTATTTCACTGAACCCTTAGGCTTTGGAATAAAATATTACTTATTCAAAACCTCAAACAGTTTGGATAATATCTACATCGAAGATGGGGCAGGTAATAGAACTGAAGGTAAAATGAGCGACGATTTGACCATTTCCTATATAGGACCTACATTTTCTACCAGGATGTTAAACCACGATAAAAGAAATGCTTTTATTATGAACGTATCTATGGGATATATGAGATATTCCAACAACAAAGTACTCATTGATCAATATAAAATGACCGGAAGTACTATGGGATTGGCTTTTGATGCCGGATATGATATTGGATTGTCAAAAAATCTTTCCATGGGATTTCAAATCTCCATGATATCAGGAACGCTGTTCAACTATAACTGGAACGATGGAACAACAATGCAAACTGTTAAGTTAGAAAAAAGCGAATATGAAGGCTTAAATCGGATCGACTTTTCAGTTGGATTACGATTCAGTAAATAGCAGCTTCACTTAATCCTTTTGGTTTGTCTGGAGGATCCAAACTTTTTTGTATGTTCGCTTTTGGTAGCCTGCAATGAAGCCAAAAAGATGAACATAATCCTGGAATTTACTAAGTGGAAATTCGTTCTCTGTATCCTCATCCAGGTCGTAGAGTGTAAACCGCTCAAAATCGCTCGGTAAAATATACCGGGGCAGTTCTTTTTCGCTAAGTCCTGGGAAATAATCTTTAGCCTGCTGGAAAGCTTTGTCCAGGCTACGGCCACGACTTTTGTGTTCTACGAGTATTACGCCTTTCCACAGCAAGTCAATGAAGCCTGTATTCCCGCATACACCTGTCATGGAGGATGCTCTGCCACCAGCTTTAGTCACTTTATGCTCAAATGTTGCCACGCGGCGGCGGCTGATACCAAAAACGTCAAAGAAGTCATTCCAGAAACTTTTAGCTTCGGCATGTTCATTTGTTTCGTCTTTCCATTCCTGTGTAAAAGCCAATGCTCGGCTTTTTATTTCATTCCAGCTTAGGGTCATATTGGCAGAGGATAATTATTAGTTTCTTAAAATATAATAATTATTTTAAAGATTATATGGTTGTTGGATTAAGAGAATTTCAGTTTTCGAAGATATTTTTAAAGCTGATGAAGAGCAGTGGCTTCTTTTACTTTCCCCTGGTCAGTCTATTTCATGGTTAAATTTATAAAAGAATTGTTATTAAAATTATATTGATGTGAAAAAGCTCCTTCCGCGGATCGGCCTTTATTGTGATTTAGCATTTGTTACCCCACTGCGACAACAAATGCCGAAGAAGCATAGATTTCGTAAAACTGAGCCAATCCATGCAATCCAGCCCAAGTAAAATCTTTTGGTTACGGGTAATTCTTACATGAATAATTTTAGAATTCATGCCATCATAAAATTTATAACAGTTTCAATTGATTATAACTAAACAATGTATAACGAAACGTATCTATCTAATTATTATATTAAATACTTTACTGATATTTATAATTGAATGCAATATGATTTAACAATTCAAATAGTTTTTTTTAAAATTTCTGATTTTTAATTCCTTTTATTGACGATCTAAGGCTTATTTTATTTAGGTAAAGTCAAGAATTATTAATGTTTCAAAGGAAAGAAAAATTTATTCCTAAAGAATCATACACACCTTATGTTTGCAAATTGTTTGCAAATGAAAAAAGCAGTTATGAAATAAAATTCATAACTGCTTGATTTTCAAGTGGGCCCACCAGGACTTGAACCTGGGAC
>JBDSBN010000313.1:0-2928 GCA_039921585.1 Ginsengibacter sp.
GAGATAATGATGTATATCGGTCTATTTTCGAAGCAAACCCTTTACCGGATAGTGCCAGAGCAAAACTCATAGAAGAAAAAGTGGAGTTTGAAAAAGTGGCGGCCCTCAATGATGAAGAATTAGGAAATGAACTGGCTGCAACATTAAATAATATAAGTGCCCGGATAAATTATCAATACACCAGTTATCAATCCATTGAAAAATTAATTAAAAACCAGGAGGATAAATTGGCCTCCATTCCCGCTATTCAACCTGTCAGTAATAAGGATTTGAACAGGGTGGCTTCAGGTTTTGGACTTCGGATTGACCCGGTATACGGAACTCCTAAAATGCATAAAGGACTTGACTTTACTGCTCCGCAGGGAACGCCTATTTATGCCACCGGTAATGGCCGGGTCATTAATGCTAATTTTGATCAGGGAGGATATGGCAATCACGTAATCATTAATAACGGGTATGGGTATAAAACGTTGTTTGCACATATGTCAAGAATAAAAGTAAAACAAGGTCAGCAGGTAAAGCGGGGCGAAGTGATTGGGTGGGTAGGAAGTACCGGAAAAAGTACGGGGCCGCATTGTCATTATGAGGTGCATGTAAATGGAAGAGAAGTAAATCCTGTCTATTTCTTTTATAACGATCTTTCTCCTGAGCAGTTTGACCGTATTTTGAAAATTGCTTCTACAGGAAGCGCAAAAAGTTTGGATTAGATATGGCTGTTTCTCAAATAAATTTTGAATTTGAAGATGATCCCTCTTCTTCCGAACGGAGTAAAAAAGCCGTCCTGGATGCCATTATTCCAAAATCTAATCGGGGAAGAAAAAGTATTAAAGATTATCAGGCATCAATAGGCGAACTAGCTGTTCCTGAAGATGAAATATTATTTCAAAAGCAATATTATTCTATTGGAGAGGTGGCAGCAATGTTCAATGAAAATATTTCACTCATCCGGTATTGGTCCAATGAGTTTCCCATATTGAAGCCTAAAAAGAATAAAAAAGGCGACCGGTTTTTTCGTCCTGATGACATAAAAAATCTGAAAATAATTTATCATTTGCTTCGCGAAAGAAAATATACGCTCGCAGGTGCCAGAGAATTTTTGAAGAATAATAAAATAGCAGGTGAAAAGCAGGAACTCATTGAATCACTTGAAAAAGTAAAAGTATTCCTACTGGAATTGAAATCCAATTTGTAATCGTATTACTGCTGCATCGTAAATTATCCATTGAAAAAATGTTGAATAAAAAATTATACTTTAATTGGAGTAGTGGAAAAGATTCTGCGTTAGCATTATATCAACTTAGCAAGGATGCCCGGTTTCATGTAGATCTCTTAGTAACTACCATAAATCTTCCTCAGGATAGAATTAGTATGCATGGAGTACGAAGAGAGCTGTTGATCGCTCAATTTGAAAGTCTGAAATTTCCTTATCGGATAATTGATTTGCCGGATGCACTGACGATGGAAACGTATAATTCAATTATGAGGAGGCAAATTAGTACACTCCGGGAGGAAGCCTTTTCGTTTGCGGGATTTGGAGATATTTTGTTGGAAGATGTTAAGGCTTATCGTGAACACCAATTGAAAGAATTCAATATTGAAGCGGTATTTCCTCTTTGGAAAAAAAACACGCTGGATGTGGTTCATCAGTTTATTGACGAAGGTTTTAAAGCAATTGTTGTTAGTATAAATTCTACTTTGCTCGATAAATCTTTTTGTGGGAGACTGCTGGATAAGAGTTTTCTCGAGGATTTGCCCGCAGGTGTTGACCCTTGTGGAGAGAATGGGGAATATCATACTTTTTGTTTTGATGGACCCCTCTTTGAAAAGCCGGTCAATTTCTCCATAGGAGAGAAAGTATATAAAGAATACAAAGCTCCAAAAGATATCGATGAAGATGAAACGAATCCTCAGGAACAAAAAATCGGTTTTTGGTTTTGTGATTTATTACCCAAAATATAATGAGAGAAAAAGCAGAAAATAAGGAATGCGGTAATTGTGGTGCAGAAATTATTTGCAACAGTAAGGAAGTGGAGCAATGTTTTTGTTCGAAAGTCGAACTAAGTTCTGATACAAGAAGGTTTTTAACGAAAACCTATTTTGATTGTCTGTGCAAATCTTGCCTTGAATCATTTAATCAAAAAATTGAATCAGCAAAAAGCTATTCTTTCCCTTCCGGGAAAAATGAATTTATAGAAGGAGTACACTTTTACAAAGATGGAAATATGTGGGTGTTTACAGAACTGTACCACATACTGAAACAAAGTTGTTGTGGCAATGGTTGCAGGCACTGTGCTTATGGATTTACTAAAAACGGGCGCAGTTAATTTTCTCCCTGTTAGCTCAATGAAATACCACTAAAGTGGTATTGGCAGTTCTGTTAGCATTTTCTAATTTCGAAATCTTGAATAAAACAATGGAAGATCTATGGAATAATATAGAATTTATTATTGTATATTAGATGTCTATTGCTTTTGTTTTAATTATTTATGACTCCAAATTAATTGATGAAAATCAGATTTAATTCTACTAGAGTTTGAAAACTAATAGCACTTTAAACAATAACAAGTGCATTTTGATGTTTATAAACTTTAGGTTTCTGACATTTGTTTTTAGCCATAAAACTTACAACCCTTCATTTTAAAACGACTATTTATGAGAAAAAAAATTGGATTACTATTTTTAGCATCTTTCTTACTAAATGTAATGACTATTTCTGCACAGGATCTTGACGACGAGGTGATAGAAATGCCGCCCCGAATAGCCAAAAACCTTTTAAAGGTCAATCTGACCTCACTTGCATTAAACAATTATTCGGTTCAATATGAAAGACAGATTTCCAGAAAAATCTCCTCCACCCAACTTGCCGTTCTCTTGGTTAGCCTTCGCTTTCTCCTGACAGGCGGCGATCTCCCGAGCGCATCGGGCCTG
>JBDSBN010000314.1:0-8472 GCA_039921585.1 Ginsengibacter sp.
AAGTATTAACAGCTACGAACGTATAAAAAATCTATCCTGGATTTTACAACATCATACGGATGAAAAAATATTAATCGTTATTTCTGCCATGGGCAAAATGACGAATTCGTTGGAAAAAATTGCGGAAGAATATTATGAGGGAAAAAAGGAGGAGGCGCTACATTTGTTTGAAGGCGTTAAATCTCACCATCTGAGCCTTATAAAATATTTATTCACGATTGAATGGGAAAAAGCGACCAAGGATTTGGAAATCATTTTCACACAAACAGAAAGTATTTTAAACACCTCTCCCACTAAGGATTACAACTACTATTACGATCAGATTGTGAGTATTGGCGAGCTCCTTTCTTCCAGCCTTATCTCTAATTTCTTAACAGAAGAAAATATTCCAAACATTTGGTTTGATGTAAGAAAAGTGCTTAAAACAGATAGCAACTTCCGGGATGGCAAAGTAGATTGGGACCTTTCAAAAGAAAAAATCAATCAGGAGGTTCGTCCGCTTTTTAATGATACTAATTTTGTGATTACTCAAGGATTTATCAGCAGTGATCAAGACGACAATTCCACCACTTTGGGGCGGGAAGGCAGTGATTTCACAGCAGCTATTTTTGCTAAATTATTAAATGCAGAAAGTGCTACAATCTGGAAGGATGTAGATGGTGTCATGAGTGGAGATCCACGTGAAATTAAAACGGCGGTGGTAGTTGAAAATTTAAACTACAAGGAGGTAATAGAAATGGCCTATTATGGAGCGCAGGTCATTCACCCAAAAACAATCAAACCTCTGCAAAATGAAAACATTCCTCTTTACGTCAAATCATTCATCAACCCACAACTTCCCGGGACCGCCATTACTGCCGTAAAAACTGGAAAACTGCCGCCGATGATCGTGTACAAACGAAATCAGGCGCTAATCACCCTGGAATCGATTGATTTCACCTTTGTAGAAGGAGGACCAATCAATAACTTACACACTATTCTAGATAAATTAAGACTTAAGCCAAATCTTACCCAAAATACCGCCATTAGTTTATTAATGTGTGTAGATGATATAGAAGAAAAAACATCGGAATTAGCTGAGCAAGCAGCGCATATTTTTCTGGTACATATACGCCGAAATCTAACGTTGCTAACTATCCGGCATTATGACTTAGAAATAATTGAACAACTTACAAAAGGCAAAGCGATCGTATTGGAACAAAGAACCACTGAAACGGTTCAGTTATTAATATCTGAAGATTAATTAAAGACATAATTACCTTTCTGATCAACCAGTACTAATGGCACTTGTTTATTTTTTTCAAAATAATCATAACTGGTTTTTAATTGAAGAAAGAAATTTTCCAGGCCCGGATTTAATTTAATAATCCCATCCAGATATTCCGCTGATCTTTTTGAACTATATTTTATAGGAAAAATATGAACCGGAATGTATTCCTGGCCGCCGGCTCTGGCATATGCAGATAAAATATACAATTCTTCTACGTCGCTATCATTTACAGATACGCATCCAATCGACACACAACTTCCATGAATATAAATTCCATTTCCAGGTCTGAGAGAATCACTTAAAATCCTGTCTGAGCTATTGGGGTAATTTAAACCAAGTGATAAATGGTACGCACTGCGTGGATTAAACTCATTGATATAATAAAACCCTTCAGGTATCTGGAAATCGCCCTGTAATCTTTTTGGTCCCATCGTTCCACTTTGCATACACACACGATAGGTTTTAAACAACTGATATTTATCCTTCAAACTGTTTTTTACCCAAACTTCTAATTGTGAGTCAAACTTAAAGCTGCGGATGTAGATATATTTTGCAGGCCATTCAATGTTTTTTTCTGCAAATTGTTTTTGCAATAAGGATTCTTTATTGGAAAAAGCGTTGGATACCCGGAAAGATGATTTCTGAGATTGAATAAAACTGTTTTGAGCAGTAGAAAATAAAAAACAGAATGAACTGATAATGAGCAGAGAAAAATATTTAATCAATGAATGTGACATCGTATAATAAACAGTTAAACAATATTAATATAACGTAAATTTACTCTATTAATTGAATAGGGATTCAAAAGAAAAACTTCTTAACGTAAATTTTGTAAAAATGGCTGACATTTTAAGGTCAGCCATCATTCTATTAAGCAAAATAATTCAGCTTAATTATAAATTTCCACGCTCATCCTGCTCTCTCTCTATCGCTTCAAATAAGGCTTTAAAATTTCCTTTACCGAAACTTTTTGCTCCCTTGCGTTGAATAATTTCAAAAAATAAAGTTGGCCTATCCTGCAATGGTTTTGTAAATATTTGAAGTAAATATCCTTCTTCATCTCTGTCTATCAGAATTCCTAACTCCTTTAAAGGCTTTAGATCCTCATCGATGGTTCCAACCCGGTCAAGTACGGTGGCATAATAACTGGCAGGTATCGTTAAAAACTCAATGCCTCTGTTTTTCAGTTCAGTAACTGTTTCAATAATATTATTGGTCGCGATAGCCACATGTTGACACCCTTCTCCGTCATAGAATTCCAGGTATTCTTCCACCTGACTTTTTCTTTTCCCTTCTGCAGGTTCGTTAATCGGGAATTTCACAAACCCATTTCCATTACTCATCACTTTACTCATTAGCGCTGAGTATTCTGTGGAAATATCTTTATCATCAAAACTGAGAATATTTCTAAAGCCCATTACATCCTCGTAGAAAGAAACCCATTTATTCATTTGATTCCAACCTACGTTTCCGACGCAATGATCTACGTATAACAGCCCTGTATCTGAAGGATTATAAACTGTTTCCCACTTACGGAATCCAGGCATAAACACTCCATTATAATTTTTTCTTTCAATAAACAGATGTACCGTTTCCCCATAAGTATGAATACCGCTCATCACCACTTCTCCCTGATCATCTTTATGAGTAGTAGGAGTCATATAACTTTTAGCACCACGACTGGTCGTTTCTTCCCAGGCACTTGTTGCATCCTCTACCTTTAAAGCCAGAACTTTTACACCATCACCATGCTTAGCGATATGATCTGCAATTTCGTTTCCACTTCTTATCGGGGTGGTCAGTACAAAAGTTAATTTGTTTTGACGTATCACATAACTAGCACGATCTCTGACACCTGTCTCAGGTCCCGCATAAGCCAGGGATTGAAATCCAAAAGTAGTTTTGTAAAAATGAGCTGCCTGCTTTGCATTACCCACATAAAACTCTACGTAATCTGTACCTAATAATGGTAAAAAATCAGTTTCCTGATCGGAATTAACGTGTGGCATAGCCGATGAAGTTTTCATATTTTTTTATTTCTCCAAAGGTAATTAAATTCAATCCCCTAACCCAAAAAGAACGGCAGAGTTATACAAGCGGCAGGAAGGATATGATCTAATTACATTCATACAAATGATTGTATGACAAGGAGTTCGTTAATAATTAATCTTGTTACTTTGGCAGGATTTATGCATCCCAACCGATGGTAAACATTCATTTTTGAGAGAAAAAAACAGCTCCATTTACAATAAAAATTACAACAATTATGAAAAAAATTACAACCCTTTTCTTTCTTTCTTGCACGATCATCTTACTATCAAGTTGCTCTTCTAGTAAAAACTCTACCGACCTCAAAACTTCCACACGTAACCTTTCCGGAGTTTGGACGATAACGGATATTACATTAGATCTCCCTTCCGACTTTAAGGTTTCAGATGTTTTTGACGAAGCACCTTATCAGGATTTCATGAATAGTAAATGGGATTTAAAAAGGAATGGAAAAGGCTTTTTTGCTTTAACGAATGGCACCACACGGGACATTTATTGGAGCGTTTATGGAAAGGGATCGGATGCACAATTTCAATTTAAAAAGCTCCTGGGAGAAAAAGCACGCAATGTGGATTTAGGGTATCGCCTTGATATTACGAATATAAGTACAAATATGTTTGTTGGAAAAACTCCGATAGATATGGGAAATGGAAATACGGGTTACATCACGTATACATTTACAAAATAGTAAAATAAATATACACCTACCTATCGTGTATTAATTTGTACCTGGTTTATTTTATTTTAAAATGTATAAAAGCAAAAAGCTGCCTCAGAAATTTGAAGCAGCTTTTAAATTTTTATATAGAAATAAAACTTTCAAAACTATGAGAACACATTTCCTTTATGGATATTATTTTTCAGAAAAAAAATCACCTCCATAAAACTTCATTATTATAACCCTCCGGAACAGTTTATCTTGCAGAATTATTACAACTAAAAATTTAATAGATTTTAAGATGAAAAAAGCAGGTATACTCGGTGGAGGACAATTAGGCAGAATGCTTTTACAGGTTGCAGCCAATTATCCGGTAGAAACATATGTAATGGAAAATGATCCTGAATGTCCTTCAGCACATTTATGCCATCATTTTACATTAGGAGACATTACGAACTATGAGGATGTTTATCAGTTTGGTAAAAACCTGGATGCAATAACTATAGAAATAGAATCTGTAAATGTGGAGGCTCTGAAAAAACTTGAGTCGGAAGGGGTCAAAGTATATCCTAGTCCTTCTGCACTTGAAATAATAAAAAGTAAAATTCTGCAAAAAGAATTTTATGTAAGTAATGAAATACCCACTTCGGAATTTGTTGTCACTAAAAGCCAATCTGATGTACCAAATCATTTATCCTATTTACCTGCTGCTCATAAACTGGCTATGGGTGGATATGATGGAAAAGGAGTACAAATACTCCGGGATGAAAAGGATATTTCAAAAGCATTTGATGAAGCAGCAGTTTTGGAAAAGTTGGTTTCAATTAAAAAGGAATTGGCGATTATCATTGGTATAAATGATAAAGGTGAAACAGCTATTTACCCTGCCATAGAAATGATGTTTAACCCACAATTAAACTTATTGGAGTACCAATTAAGTCCAGCCTCAATTAATGAAAAAACTTTATGGAAGGCAGAAGCCATTGCTTTAACGGTGGTAAAGAATCTGAAAAGTGCCGGTATATTTGCAGTAGAACTGTTTGTGGATATAGACGATAATGTTTTGGTAAATGAAACTGCTCCAAGAGTTCATAATAGCGGTCATCATACAATTGAAGCCAACTTTTCTTCCCAGTTCGATATGCTGTGGAGAATAATGCTTGATTATCCGCTAGGAAACACAAAACCCATTATGAATTCTGCCATTGTAAATCTTATTGGCGAGGACGGGTATAAAGGAAGAGCAGTGTATTCAAATCTGGAAGAAGTATTGTCGATTGATAATGTTTTTATACACCTATATGGGAAAAAAGAAACCAGACCCGGAAGAAAAATGGGGCATGTAACGATATTGAGTAATGAAAGACAGCATTTAATACATATAGCCAACCGGATTAAGAAGACTTTGACGGTTATAAGTGAAGACGATAATACATAATAAAATAACTTTGACTATGTCGAATTTTTTATGCTATATTATTTTTTATATCAAACGAACGAAGGCCTTTTGCATATTAAGCGTCTAACTGAGATTGAGATTAAATAGAGATTAACTAATGATCATGAAGAACTGGAAATTAATTGCAGGAATTTTTGTTTTATTTACTATACAATCGTGCGCAAGTAAAACAGAAAAAATCAGTGCCAAAAACACTAGAGCACCATCTGCTGCTCCCTTACCAGTAGAAGCTTTCATTGTAACGCCCACTGTTTTGAATGCAAATGTTTTGGTAGCCGGTACATTACGGCCATATGAACAAACAGAGATTCACCCGGAAGTAGCAGGAAGAGTTGTAAGTCTTTCTATTAATGAAGGAGCATTTGTTAAGAAGGGGACATTGCTGGTTAAATTATTTGATGAAGACTTGCAGGCAGGATTAAACAAATTAAATGTACAATTACAAATTGCTGAAAAAACGCAACAACGCCAGGAAGAGTTAATGAAAATAGGAGGTATTAGTCAGCAGGATTATGATTTAAGCATTTTAAATGTAAGCACTATCAAAGCAGATATGCAAATTTTACGCGCAGCGATCAATAAAACCTCTATCCGCGCACCATATGATGGAACTCTCGGTTTTAAAAATATCAGTATGGGAGCTTATATCACTCCACAAACAATCATCACAACTATAAGTCAGGTAAATAAACTGAAGTTAGAATTTAGTGTGCCTGAAAAATATACCAACAAGGTAAAAGTGGGTAATTATGTTAGCTTCACCACAGAAACATCAACTAAAAAATATTCGGGACGGATCCTCGCAATGGAATCAGCCATTACTCAGGAAAATCGGAGTTTAAAAATTCAGGCGCTTGTAGAGCAATTAGATAATAAAATTACTGCAGGAGGATTTGCAAATGTGGATTTTAACCTGGGAGAAAATTCAAATGCATTAATGGTTCCCACCCAGGCGATCATTCCACAGGCAAGAGACAAAAAGGTCATTATTTACCGTAATGGAACTGCAGATTTCGCAACGGTAACAACTGGAATCAGAGATTCATCCAGGGTAGAAATCCTATCTGGAATCTTAGCTGGCGACACAATCTTAACGACCGGTTTATTGTCTATAAAACCCGACTCAAAAATCACCATTTCATCGTATAAAAAGTAAAAACAAAAGTGGATATTTCTCTAATTAGTTTACGGAGGCCGGTTTTTGCAATCGTCATGAATCTGGCAATCATCCTATTTGGAATTATAGGTTTTACATTCCTTGGTGTTAGAGATTATCCTGCAATTGATCCTCCAAATATTTCTGTAAGTACCTCCTACTCCGGTGCAAATTCGGATATCATTGAATCGCAGATAACAGAGCCTCTGGAAAAAGCAATTAATGGTATAGCAGGAGTGAAGAACATCACTTCCTCAAGTAATCAGGGAAGGAGCAATATCAACGTAGAATTTGAACTAGGAGTTGATCTTGAAGCAGCTGCAAATGATGTACGTGACAAAGTTTCCAGAGCTACCCGCAGTCTCCCGCAAGATATTGATGCTCCACCTGTAGTATCTAAAGCTGATGCAAGCGCACAGCCAATTTTAGCCATGACGGTTCAAAGTTCTGTGCGAAACCTTTTAGAAGTTACCGAGTATGCGAATAATAATATTCTGGAACGGTTACAAACGATTCCAGGAGTAAGTGCGGTGAATATTTGGGGTGAAAAAAGATATGCGATGCGTATCTGGTTTAAGCCCGATAGACTCAATGCACTCGGACTTACACCAGTGGATGTTCAACGAGCTCTGCAAACACAAAGTATCGAACTTCCGGCAGGCAAAATAAGTGGCGATGCTACTGAATTATCTGTAAGAACATTTGGCAGATTATATACCGAAGAGGACTTTAGAGGGCTGTTTATAAAGAATGTAAATGGTGTAAATATTCAGTTAAGTGACATCGCTGATGTGGTATTAGGTCCAGAAAATGTAGAGTCTGTATTAAAGGATAGCGGAATACCAATGATCATGCTTGCGGTGATTCCTCAACCCGGGTCAAATTATGTGTCTATTGCGGATGAATTTTACAAAAGATTAGATGAATTAAAAAAAGATCTTCCGGAAGATTTTAATGTTACGATAGGAATGGATCAAACCAAATTCATTAAACGATCTATAAATGAAGTGGAAGAAACATTGCTCATTGCAATCGGGCTGGTTATTATTATAATTTATCTCTTTTTCCGTGATTGGATTATTGCCTTACGGCCACTTTTAGATATTCCGGTATCCTTAATAGGCGCTTTTTTCATCATGTACCTTTTTGGCTTCACCATTAATGTACTCACACTTCTTGCAATTGTTTTAGCTACCGGTTTAGTGGTCGATGATGGGATTGTAATGACGGAAAATATTTATAAAAAGTTTGAAAAAGGAATGAATATTCACCAGGCAGCACGTGAAGGCTCCAAAGAAATCTATTTTGCCATTATTTCTACTTCCATTACCCTGGCAATTGTTTTTCTTCCCATCATATTTTTAGAAGGTTTCGTCGGCCGCCTTTTCCGGGAATTTGGAATTGTCGTAGCCGGCGCCGTACTTATTTCCGCCTTTGTTTCTCTAACTCTAACCCCGGTACTTAACGTAAAACTTACCCGAAAAAAAGGCGGGCATACCTGGTTTTATACAAAGACTGAACCTTTTTTCCGGGCAATGGAAAATGGATATAAGAACAGCCTGGCCAGATTCATGAAAATAAAATGGTGGGCCTTTGTCATCGTTGGTGTTTGTCTGGCTATGATCTATGTTATCTTCAAAGATATTCCATCTGAATTGGCACCACTTGAAGACCGGAATCAATTCCGCTTGGGGGTTACTGCACCGGAAGGAAGCTCGTTTGAATATATGGATAGCTATATGGATAGCTTAAGTAAATTCATGATGGATTCAATCCCAGAAATGGATCGGATGTCAAGCATGACTTCTCCGGGGTGGGGAGGCGGTTCTGTTAATAGTGGATTTATAACAGTGATGTTGGTAGATCCAAAATTCCGTGAA
>JBDSBN010000315.1:0-8265 GCA_039921585.1 Ginsengibacter sp.
CTGTTATTTCCAAAGGGGTGACGGTGATACCATCAAAATCTCCACCCAGACCTACATGATCAATTCCTGCAATTTTAATAATATACTCCATGTGATCAAAAAGCAAACTGAATGGTACGCGTAAATCATCCATCTGTTTTGCATGTTTCTTTGCTAAAGCAGGTCCATCCGCCTCCGTTTTTTTACCTGCATCTCTTAAAGCCTTCTTTTCGGCATTTTGGCGTTTTTTCAAGGAAGCTATTTTTCGCCCTACGGAACTGTCGAGAAAAGCTGCGTAAAAATTCAATTGAATAACTCCGCCGTTTTTTGCAATTGCCTTTATCTGATCATCTTTCAAATTTCTGTAAACGGGTGCCAGAGAATATGCGTTACTATGGGAAGCGATTAACGGTTTCGTAGTAATTGCCATCGCATCCCAAAATGTTTGCTCGCCTACATGACTAACATCTATCATCATCCCCAGCTCGTTCATTCTTTTTACCACCTTTTTTCCAAAATCACTCAACCCCTTTTTTTGAGAGGTCGAATCAACCACTCCATTTTTGCGCTGACTTCCGGATTCATATTCTGCACTTGTAGCCCAGGAATTATTATTATTCCAGGTTAATGTAAGATAACGTGTACCCCGGTCGTATAATTTATCCAGTTTGCTCAAATCATCTTCTATCATATGACCTCCATCCACACCAATCATAGAGGCTATTTTTTTTTGTTGAACAGCTGTTTTTAATTCTTCAGGAGTTTTTACGAGCATCATTTTTGCCGGATTACGTGCCACCCATGCATAAAGTGTATCAATTTGCCGGTTAGCGAATTGAAATGGATTCT
This sequence comes from Ginsengibacter sp., assembly GCA_039921585.1. Classification (GTDB taxonomy): domain Bacteria; phylum Bacteroidota; class Bacteroidia; order Chitinophagales; family Chitinophagaceae; genus Ginsengibacter. Next base: position 829 of record JBDSBN010000315.1, read on the forward strand.
TTTGCTTTCCATCACAAAAAATAGAAAAAACCTGTACGTCTAAACCACCTTTGAACATTCGCTCCAGATCAGTATGTGTTTTTCCTTCCAGATTACTATCAAATTTATACCCGCTTTCCACGCATACACTGATGATATCATTATGTGTATCTGCAACAATCGCACTCTCATGTATTTGCTTATATGTTTGTGCATTTACTACAGAACCTAGGAATAAAGTAATCAGCGTAAAAAAAAAGATACATCTCATTTTATAACGGGGGATTTGATTGTTAAAAAAATTGAAAATAGTATAAAAAAGCAAGTTTTGACTTAAATATATTGAATGAACATTCAGTAAAACATTTTTTATAAATGATGATTCTAACCCTCTTGTATTTAATGCATATCCATCCTCATGTAAAAATAATTAGACAATTCATTTTTTATCCATTATCAAAAATTTCCATCATTCATTCAATCCCTTTTCACGTTTAAATTTGTAAGAAGTATTTAAAATGTATTCGTAAAACTGAGCTAGAGTGCTATTGGCTGTAAAATAATAGGATGGTCTGTACATCGTTTTATACTCTTCCAATTCGGGTGACTTTAGTCCGGTAATTCGCTCAATTGTTTTGGATGAAAAACGATGATCCACGTACCTGTCTTCTTCTTCCGCTAATAACCTATCCTGAAATGCCAGTCTTTGTTTATTTTTCCTGAATTGAAAAATACCAATTAATTCTCCGATATCTAATCCGGCAGCTCCGCCGGGATCATAAGTAGACCTTAAACCAGGCTTACTGCCTCCAAAAATTTTTGAATAAGTTTCCCTGTTTTCCAAACTATCCCTTCTGTAAGTATTGGAAAAAACTGTGACGCCTTTTAATAGTTTATATTTTTCATTCACTCTCACGCGAAGTGAAATATCAAATGCCTGATAATCCTGCATAGTAGCTACCGGAAATTTTACAGTAAACTTTCCATTATAGAAAAAACTGATTGAATCACTATCAGAAGAAGGAATTTTGTAGCGTCCTAAAGAGTCCGTGTAGGTCATACTTCCTGAGGAATTATAAACCTGCACATTCGGTATTACATATAATTTTGTAGAGTCGTATACAGTTCCTGAAACGATTAATTGGGCATGTACCGATGAAAGAGCAAAAGAAAAAATTGCTGCTATTAATAAAAAATATTTTACTTGTAAATTTTTCTTCACATCCTTTTTTAGTAATATTAAATCATTGAACCATTATGATCATACAAACGGTCCGCTTTTAACGTGATTTTGTCATAGTATTTATTCACCCAAACTGCCAAAAGCTTTTTCTACTAACTTTTCAATTTCTACTGGATAATGGGTATGTTCTAAATGATGAATTTTTTGAGCAAGACTTTCTGGAGTATCATCTAATTCTACCGGACATGCTGCCTGAAAGATAATTTTTCCATTATCATAAATTTCATCTACAAAATGAATCGTTATTCCACTTTCTTTTTCCTTTGCTTCCAATACCGCCTGATGAACCGCCATGCCATACATTCCTTTCCCTCCAAAAGATGGTAAAAGAGCCGGATGAATATTGATAATATTTTCTGGGTAATGTTGAATCAACACGGGTGGAATTTTCCATAAAAATCCGGCCAATACAATAAAATGAATCCCGAAACTTTGCAATTCCGGAACATAACCTGTTTCTTCAAAAACACTTTTTTCAATTAGCAGAGTGGGAATCGTTTCTTTATTTGCGATATCTAATACACCAGCTTTTGACCTGTTGCATACAATGAGGGCAATTTTAATCCGCGAATGATTTTTAAAATAATGGAGAATCTTTTGTGTATTACTTCCGGCACCTGAAGCAAAAACAGCAACTTTTATATCTTGTGGTGAATTCATACGATGAATTTATCTTTAGTTTGTAAAACGAATAATCAGAGGGGCAATATTCCAACATTTTTAATTTTAATTTAGAAAATATTTAGATTAACTATCTAAAAAATGATTTACTATATTGACAATCAATGACTAAAATTAGATAACAATTCGGAAATCTTTCTTTTTAACTACTTTTTAAATGTTTTGGTTTGTAAATTGCTATTGCTACCTTGTTTTTATGTATTTTTATGTTTCTGTTTAAAGTCCCACATGATTTTTAATCTTTTTAATTCTTAATTGATAATTATTTGAACTCTTTTTACAATAATTAAAATACATACTCGTTTATCATATTGCGCAAGCAAGGTGAAATTTTATTGATCTAGTATGTCGATAAATAAAAAGATAATTAAATTAATATTACATTTGCCCTTACCCTCAAAGTTAAATACGATGAAGAACACTTTGTTCACTACTGTAGCTGTATTAGCTATCATTTTATCCGGTTGTGGTAAATTCGGAAAACCTAAAGGCCTGCCTAATGATGGTCAGGTATATGGTGTGGCTCCGACCGGGAAGTATTCATTGCCCAAACCTCCTGGAATGGTGTATATCCCGCCGGGAACTTTTCATATGGGTCCAAGTGACGAAGATGTGAACTACGCTTTCACCGCCAGAAACAAGCAAGTTTCAATCAGTGGATTTTGGATGGATGCTACGGAAATTACGAATAATGAATACCGCCAGTTTTCTAATTGGGTGAGAGATTCTATTGCCGGAAGATTGTTGAATCTTGTAAAACAAGGTGGCCAGGGATCCGAAGAACTTGATTGGGCAAAAATTAAACAAATCAAATGGAACGATAAGGCAACTCTGGAAAAATTAGATGCCATGATTGTTACTCCTGATAATCGAATTTTTGGCAAAAAAGAGTTTGATCCGGTTAAAATAGTTTATCACTCTGAAGTATTTGATTTTAAAGAAGCAGCAAAACGTGAGAATGCGAATGTACCTAGGGGCAATTTTATTGTAAAATATGATATCCCGGTTTATCCGGATACATTGGTTTGGGTAAGAGATTTCTCTTATTCATACAATGAACCAATGGCAAAACAATACTTTAGCCATCCTGCATTTGGTAATTATCCCGTTGTAGGCGTTACCTGGAAACAGTCAACCGCTTTTTGTGAGTGGAGAACACAATTTTTAAATTCCTTTTTAGAAAGCAAGAACAGAGCTACTGAATCCCCTTTCCGTTTACCAACAGAAGCACAGTGGGAATATGCAGCAAGAGGTGGAAGATCACAAGCGCCTTATCCTTGGGGTGGCCCGTATTTAAGAAACAGGAAAGGATGTTTAATGGCCAATTTTAAACCTGGCCGTGGAAACTATCCGGAAGATGGAGGATTTTATACAGTTCGCGCCGATGCTTATTGGCCAAACGACTTTGGCTTATACAATATGGCTGGTAACGTAGCAGAATGGACGTCTTCATTATATTATGAGGGTGGTTATAATTTTCAACATGATATGAACCCGGATATACGCTGGAATGCAAAGGATCAGGATCCTCCACGTATGAAGCGTAAAGTAATTCGCGGAGGTAGCTGGAAAGATGTAGGATACTTTTTACAAGTAAGCACCCGCGCTTATGAATACCAGGATACAGCTAAAGCTTACATCGGCTTTCGCAGTGTAATCGACCTTCCACCATCCACCGGTAAGAGAGGAAAATAATCTTAATTAAAAATACTAGTACATCGATTAAATTTTTAGTTCAACATTTTACGGCCTGTATTAATACTTAATTAATATAGGCTTTTTATTGCTTGAACTCAATGAAACTTTCAATTAAAAACCTAAAAACAACAATTAAATTCTAAAACTATGGTAGCCGCAAAACCAAAAAGAAATTTTTTAACCGTCGTAGATGTTCTCGTAAGCGCCGGTGCCGGTGTAGTAATTTTTGCTGCATGGGCTAAATTAACCCACAAGCCTTATGCTGATACATTACTTACAGTAGGGATGTGGACCGAAACTGCTATTTTCATGGTGTATGCTGCTATTGAGTGGGTACTACCTACACCCAGAGCAAAAGCAGTTGCTGCACCAGCAATACAACCTATAGTATCTAAAGAAGAAATAAGCGCAACCGGGAAATTAAATAAGATGTTTGAAGAATCTTCAATAGATCAGGAAAACATCAAAAAATTAGGCGAAAGTTTTGCCAAACTGAACACAACTGTTTCCCAGCTTGGAGAAGTAGGAGATGTTGTTCAATCAACTACCGACTTTTCGGCCAAAACAAAAGAAGCAAACAATGCTCTTGGTATGATGAAAGATGCATTTATAAATTCTGCCAACACCATGAGCAATTTCAATACTGCTGCTGATAGTGCTAAAGATTTTCATGGTCAGGTACAGATATTGACAAAGAACCTGGGTAATTTAAATTCAATCTATGAGCTTGAATTACAGGAAAGCAACAATCATTTGAAATCTTTGAACAATTTTTATAGTAAAATGGCAGAGGCAAGTGAAGTGATGGTATCAACTGTGGATGACGCCCAAAGCACCAAAGAGCAAATAAATACTCTTGCCAATAATTTAGGTAAATTAAATGCTGTGTATGGTAATATGCTTAGCGCAATGCAAGGCAGACAGTAATTTCAATCTTTTAAAAACTAACCGTTAAAATTTAATATACCATGGCAGGACTACCCAGAGAACCGCGGCAAAAGATGATTAACGTAATGTACCTGGTACTTACGGCTATCCTTGCCCTGAATGTTTCCAGTGAGGTAATTACAGCATTTAAAGTTGTGGACAAAAGTCTTATTACATCTAATGAAATCATTAGCGAAGGCAATAAGACTATTTATAAATCCCTTGAAGATAAAGTGAAAGATCCTCAGACTGCTGAAAAGGCAAAAATCTGGAACGAAAAGGCAAAGATTGCACAGCAGTTGTCAAATGAAATGTACAACTATATAGAGGCTCTTAAAATGGAGTTAAAGAACGAGGCCGAACTAAAGAGAAATGAGGATGGAACAATCTTGCTTAATGAAAATGGGGAGGAATCTTTCAGAGAGGATAACTTGGATGCCTCTACAAGACTTTTTGAAACAAAAGGGAAAGGTGAGGAGCTAAAAGCGAAATTGGACAGTTATAAGGAAGCAATGTTAAACATCGATCCTGAAATTCGTAAGCTTTTTGCGGCAAATTTTCCGGTAAATACAGATACTGAGAGATTTACCACACGGGAAGGAAAAAGTAAGGACTTTACACAGACCTATTTTAATATGACTCCCACTATAGCCGCTTTGACAATGTTAAGTAAGTTTCAGAATAATGTTAAGAATGCAGAAAGTGAAATTGTTACTTATACACATAATCAAATCGGTGCAGTAAAAGTAGTTTATGATCAATTTGCAGCCTTGGTTGGACAAAGCTCCAATTATGTAATGCCTGGAGAAAAAATTCAAATTACTGCCGGCGTTGGTGCATATAGTGCAGCAGCAGCTCCTGAAGTGACTATAGGTGGAAACAGAATACCAGTTGGCGCTAATGGAAGAGCAGAATACACTATAACAGCTACCGGTGCAGGAAGTCATAAAATCCCAGTAATGGTCAAGTATACTAAGCCTGACGGTACAACTGAAAGCAAATCTTTTCCTGTAGAATATACAGTGGGAACTCCCGGCGGTGCAGCAGTAATGCTGGATAAAATGAATGTATTTTACATCGGGGTAGACAATCCGGTAACCATCTCATCCGGTACAGGGTGGGATAAAACAAAAGTTTCTATGTCTGGTGGTACATTAAGACCATCAGGAGGCCCCGGTAAATATGCAGTAAGAGTAACCGCTCCGGGAAATGCATCAATCACTGTAAATTCCGATGGAAAAGTAAGTACTTACCCTTTCCGGATTAAAAACATTCCTGATCCTGTATTAATGGTGGGACCAAGCGAAGGTGGAAGATTACAATCAGTCGTTTTCAAAAATCAACAATTTGCAAGAGCAGAATTAAAAGGATTTGATTTTGAATACAGATACAGCGTAGTGAGTGCTACAGTATATTTTTCAGGAGCTAATTTCCCAAGTACAGTGCAGGCAACTATTAACGGTGGAAGTCTTGCAGGAATTAAGCAACATTTAGACAAATGTATTCCTGGTACATCCGTTAACTTTGATAATGTAAGAGTGCAAGGCCCCGGTGGTCCGGTGAAATCCATACCTGGTCCGGGATTCATTCTTTATTAAAGGTTAAAAATGAAAAACTATTTCCGAGCAATGGATTTAATCGGTTAATTTAGTATAGAATTGAACTTTAAACTCCTCTTCTCTGAAAGAATTTAAAAATAAACAGATGAAACAAATAATTAAAAAAGGCCTGGTTTTAACACTTATAATAAGTGTGGTCGGTTATTCGGCAAATGCCCAGGCTAAAAAACGCACAGCAACAAAGAGGAACACTACTCAACAAACCACGAATGCCCAAAGCAAAGCAAATGTGCAACCGATGGTGGTAGATACCGTTGTGGTGCCTCCTCTTCCTGATAGTATGCCTATGCAGTTTGTAAAACCTTCTTTGCGCCCAAATAGCGCTATAGAAAGAAATCTGATTACAGACAGAACTCCATTAGCATACGAGCACTTAAGGGAAGATGATGCAGTTTATCGTCAAAAGATCTGGCGTGATATTGATACGAGGGAAAAAATGAATCTCCCTTTCCGGTACGCAGCGGATGAAGACAACGGAAATCAGCGTTTTATTTCTATACTTTTTAAAGCAATTCAGGATGGTCCGGATAATGGAGGTGTTACTGTATTTAGCGGAGTAGATGATCGTTTTACCACTCCACTTACTGTGGGGCAAGTGTCGAAGGCTGTTGCAGGTGAGCCAGTAATTGTGCCTCAATATGATTCAGTTGGAAACGAATTACCTCCTATTGTGCGCCCACCTGAAGTTAATCTGGATTCATTTTATAAATTTAGAATTAAAGAAGAAGTAATTTTTGATAAGGAAAGTTCCCGTTTATTCTGGAGAATAATTGGAATTGCTCCCTTAAAAAATACCATCACTTCCACTGGAATCGATTTGGGTGAGACGGAATTGTTTTGGGTTTACTATCCTGAAATGAGGCCGATATTTGCTAAATATGAGGTTTATAATGGTAAAAATTATGGGGCCCGTATGAGCTGGGAAGAGCTTTTTGAAAGCCGGATGTTTTACGGTAGAATTATTAAAAGCACCCTGGACAACCCTTACGATCAATATTTAAGAAATCAGACAGGTCTCGATGGGAAACCGATTCTTCAGTTACTCGAAGGTGAAAGAATTAAAGAGAAAATCTTTAATTATGAACAAAATCTTTGGAGTTACTAAAAGATATTATGACAATAAAAAAAGGGAAGCTGAAAAGCTTCCCTTTTTTTATTGGTATAATACTGAAAAATGGTTGGTAAAATCCTTTGGGTACGGTTGAATAAAGTGTGTCTTTCATGCGCGTTGGCCTGCAGTCTGTGATACTATATTTGAGATTGCAGGATGGTAAGAAATTCTGATTTATG